>JAMCPC010000074.1 GCA_023379725.1 Actinomycetota bacterium | reverse complement strand
ATGCTCTATGGGCAAGCTGAGGAGAGTTGATTGGTACATACACAATCACGATTGCCAGCACTGCCGTCACAGACAAAGCAGCCAAGCGCCTGACGGCCACCCCAGAATGCTCAGAAGAAAGGTAACGCGCTATGTAAATAGTTACTATTCCTGATACCATCACTCCAAGATAGATTCCTGCTGTACCAGCAGCTGCTGACCCTGCACCAAGCAGGACGAGCACTACCAAATATGCAACCACCATGGGGATGCCAAACCCAGACCAGAAGCCGGATTTGAGAGCTATAATCAATCCCCCTCTCTCACCCATGTCCGACCAGGATGTATCTCGTGACCATCCACTACTACTTGCCCTGCTACGTCCTCTTTCAAACAATCTCCACGCCATAGGAGACAAAGCAAGCGCCATCAATACAGAGAAAGCTATGCCAGCCCAGAAGAGAGGGGAATACAGTATCGCTTGGCCTGAATAGACAAGCTCTGCTGCGATGAAGCATGGAATCAACGACACCAGATAGAACTCTGCCGTCTTCAACCATATCCTCATACTCCAACGAGAAGATATCACCAGTGACAGCACTGTCGTGCGTACGATCAAGTCAGTTACCAACAATCCACCAAATACGGGTATTGAGGTGGACCTGGCGACCAGCAGCTCCATATCGGATAGTAGCCCCAGGGGAGGGAGCGCAACCTCATGGACAGCACCAGGCCATAAGGGAATCACCCCGGCAACCAGGAGTACCTCTACCAAGCAGATCAATGAGATCAATGGCCATATACGTAATTTTCCAGCACTATCGCCGTCACCGGTACTATGCCAATACGAAGTACCACCAAGGTTGGATGGGTGCCTCTCTCTGGAGAACTGCTTATCCCATCGCGGTGACTTACTTCTTAGCATGAAAAAATACTAGCCGCTTAAGCGCGGCAATATCATATATACCTGCCGTCTAGATCATGAACATCCGCTGGTCGTACCGCAACTCGTACATACATAGCACGATCCTGAAGGCTGCATGACGTTACCGCATTCATAGCACATCGGAGCATCTTTTACGTGGGCATTCGCCTGCTTATCGTCGCCGGTACCACGCTGGGAAGCATCGACACTCTTCTCCTCGGTCGTGCCTGTGCCAGTTACACTGGCTACTCCCGGTATGGGGTCATCCTGGATTCCACTGGAAACCACTCCGGCATCTTCCATGCCGGGCAGCGTGGGCTGCATACGCTCAGATGTAGAGAGTACTCCCAGCTCGCTGCGCTCGGTTTCACTTAGATAGTCGAGTGCAAGTCTCCTAAAGATATAGTCCACAAGGCTTGTTGCGATTCTAAGATCTGCGTCGTCAGTAATTCCGGCTGGTTCAAATCGCATATTCGTATATTTGCGAACATATGTAGAGAGTGGCACCCCATGCTGAAGACCGAGACTGACCGCTATTGAGAATGCATCCATTATACCCGCCAGTGTGGATCCCTGTTTGGATACCTTCATGAACACCTCGCCAGGACGCCCATCATCATATTCCCCTACCGTCACATATCCCTCACAATCAGCGACTCGAAATGCAAAGGTAGATGAACGCCTCTTTCTGGGCAACCTCTCTCTAACTGGCCTCTTGACAGCCACCTCTTTGGTCAATCTCTGTTCCAGATCCTCTATCCTTGCAGCCAACTCACGATCATGCGCCTCAGCCGGTGAACCAGGAGGAGCGGCATCACCACCCACCCCAACGGTTCCACCCGTGGCGCCCTTCTTGGTAATCGTCAGTGGTTGAGATATCTTGCAGTTATCCCGGTAAATAGCCACAGCCTTAAGCCCAAGCTTCCATGCCTGGAGGTAGAGCTCCTCTACATCGTCTACCGTAGCATCTTCCGGCATATTCACCGTCTTGGATATAGCTCCTGATATAAACGGCTGTACTGCGGCCATCATTTTGACGTGTCCCATGTAATGAATTGTGTTGTCCCCCATTGAGCAGGCGAATACACTAAGGTGCTCAGAAGCAAGATAGGGAGCACCCACTATAGACTTGTGTTCATCTATGTAAGCGATTATCTCTGCCACCTGATCATCAGAGTACCCCAACCTTCCAAGTGCCCTCGGTACCGTCTGGTTTACGATAGCCATCGTCCCTCCTCCTACCAGCTTCTTAGTCTTCACCAATCCAAGGTCGGGCTCCACTCCAGTAGTATCGCAATCCATCAACAAACCAATAGTGTTATGACTCACAAATCCATTGGCAATATAAGTAACATTGTCTGGCACCGATAGATCATAGGTAAACTCCTCATCACCCAACTCGGAAGATTCAACACGGTCATAGAAGAACGAGAGCAGGCGCTTCAACTCAGGATCACCGGACAGCTCGTACAACTCAGTGGCCACGCGACGCGATACTCTTCCTCTGGCATGCTCCGCAAGCAGCACCCGGCGTAAACGACCATTATCCGGAACCAAACGATCAATCAATTGACGGGTCAGAGGAATGTAATCACTCCGGCCAGCCTGCTGCTTATTACTGGTATCAATGCAGGAATTCTTCCGCTCCCCGATAAAACCAATCTCATGGCACCAGCGTGTGTTGTAGGACGCATTAAGCAAGCGAAGAGCGAACACGGGCATATTACCCCAATGATTGACTGATGGACAGGTAACCCATAATGTAGATGGATAACCGAGGGCCAGCAGCAACGACTGAACATCTCGGATCAGTTGTTCTGATGAGTTCTTCAAGGTAGGGTACCCTGCACTGGTATCGCCGTCGGCTTCGTACAAGCCTCTGATAAACGCCCGATATACAACCGCATCGTTGGAGTACAAAACAGCATCAGGGATATGAGCCGTATATCCCTTACCGGTATGGTCCTCGTAGGGAAGCCGCTTGGCAAATCCGCATGCTTCCCACCACAACGCTACGCGCACCGAGTCGAACTCTACACTTACATAACCTTTCTTGGTTACCAAGTGTGCATCAAGATTGAACACTTGCTTTCCCAGATCACACAATCGTTCAACGACATCAATGTCGCTGTCGGCTACACATAACCGCAATCCGCGGCTGTGCAGCGAGCCATCCCCCATAAAATACCCGACCAATTCCGCCAGATGTTCCGTAATGTGGCGAGGGACACGCGCATAATGCTCCCCTGTCCAGTAAGCTTCAGGTAACGGAGGTAGGAGCACCTCACATGGATTGCCAATAAGTTGCTCCAATGCCAGGGGAACTACATCACCATTGCTAAGATCGCTGAAGCGCTTCCACTCCCATGCTCCTGTGTCAGTATTAACAATCTTGATACGATGCTCGGGGGTTCCCTGAATACGGTATCCACGTTTAGTCTGAACCATAACCGTAGCCTCTAGCCCGTTCACATAAAACTGGCTCGCCTCGCGAGGCCCATCGTCAGTAGCCACCAATATATTCAAATCCTGCCACCTGGTCTGCGGATCTCCAAGAGAGGCCAAACGTACTAATCCTCTTTCGGTTGGGACCAACGACCCACCGATCAGGCAACCGGTAGGTGCCAGTACACTGGCCTGGGAGTTGCGCACCCCAAAGCTCTCCGATAATTCTACCGCCTCATCCCACGACTCTTGCGCAGCAGAAAGCAGGTCAGTTGGCACAAGATCCTCGTCTATC
>JAMCPC010000073.1:4357-7368 GCA_023379725.1 Actinomycetota bacterium | reverse complement strand
ACAGAGCACTGGGTGGATCAGGAGTTCTTACGTAGATCCAGCGCCAGAGAATAAGCCCTACGCTTTGCAATACCCAACTGTGCAGATACCTCAGCTACCGCGGCACTCACGCTTACGCCTTCTTGCAACAACTGGTGAAGTGCCTCAATCACCAGAGCTTCTTCGACAGGTTCGCTCTTATGAGAATTACCCGCGAGTACGATGACCACCTCGCCGAGCAAATTATCGTGATCTTCAATCCACTTACACGCATCCTCAAGATTCCCACGCCAGATCTCCTCATGCACCTTGGTAAGTTCACGCACCACCGCCACCTCCCTCTCCTCTCCGCATACTCTTGCCAGGTCGCCCAAGGTAGAACGCACCCTTCTGGGAGACTCGAAAATTACTACAGTACATGGATTTACTGCAATATCATCCAGACGACGTGCACGATCAACGCCCCTCCTGGGCAAGAAACCTTCAAAACAATATCTGTCTGTGCCAATACCGCTAACAACCAATGCACTCGTGACAGAATCCGGACCCGGAACCACCAATACCCGCACACCACTTGAATATGCGGTCCTGACCAGATGCTCTCCTGGGTCGGAGAGCAGTGGCATACCGGCATCCGACACCACGGCAACCAGATTGCCCTGCTGGGCGGAGCGGACTAAATAATCTGTAATGTCACGCTCGTTGTGCTTCTCCATGGTAACCAACTTCTTACCTGTAATACCTGCACTCGAAAGTAACTTGCGAGTTCTTCTGGTGTCCTCGCAACAGATAAGATCGGCCTCCTCCAGAGTATCGAGTGCCCTTTTGGATATGTCTCCCAAATTACCTATAGGAGTACCGACCAAAACAATTGCGCCACCAAAAGGTTCAGTTGCTTTCACGTATTTCAAGTAAATCGCCACGGCCAAGTTGCCATCGCTCAAAAGCCCCGGCTTCAGCTTCCAATACGTAACGTCCCCTCCTACGAGGAATCCCTACTCTCCATGGCTGCATCGTCGTTATATCGACGACCACCATATCACGATCGAGAAAAGCAACATCTATTGCTATTCGCATTCCAAGAGTATGAACTGCTCTCGTATGTGGAAGCAACATTGCTCCATTATATGACCTCTTCCCCAACAATCCAACAGATCGTGTCACAAAAGTATCCGCCATTTCAAGTGAGCATATGACGTTACCGTTCTTAAGAAGCCAGTAATTTTTTACTTTACGGTCGATACTCATAGGGATGCTCTTTACTCATCCTACAACAGCCTGCCTGATTAAGGTCAAACATTGAACCTGACTTCTATGACATCACCATCTTGAACAAGGTAATCTTTGCCCTCAAGCCCTATAAGCCCGTTATGGCGAGCATTCGACCACGAACCTGCATCAAGCAATACTTTCCAGTTGATAACCTCTGCCCTAATAAACCCCCTCTGCAGATCGGAGTGGATTACCCCCGCGCATTCCGGCGCGGTCGAGCCGGCTCTAAAAGACCAGGCACGGGATTCTTTATCGCCGGTAGTAAAAAAAGTCCACCTATTCAGCATGGCATAGGCCTGATGTGCCACCATAGAAAGAGCGCCTTCGCCCAAGCCCAGTCCCTCCAACATCTCCGCCCTCTCGTCGGGTGGCAATTGAGCTGCCTCCATCTCCAACTGAACACAGACTGCGATTACACTACCGCTTCCACCCAAATATGCCTGCACCCTGTTAACTATGTCCGATGAGTCAGCTATGTCCTCTTCACCTATGTTTATCACACAAAACGTCGGCTTGTCGGTAAGAAGAAACATTCCTTTTCTAGCCTCGCGTGCCTTCATAGCTGCACTGCTCTTTTCCTTAGATGAAGAACCTGACGAAGCAGCACCCTCCAAAAGATCATCCCTGGGAATACTGCGGTAAAGCGGCACACCCGAAGAGAGCAACTCGTATGCCTCCTCCATGGCTGCAATCTCTGTTTCTGTAACATTATCGGGTTTTTTGGACTTAAGCGACTTACGGCGTCTATCCAACTGCACTTCGAGAGAGGCAAGGTCAGCCATGGCCAATTCAATCTCCAAGGTAGAGAGTGCCTCTACTGGATCCGATTCACCTGGTATCTCAGGATCGTCAAATGCCCTGAGCACCATACAGAGAGCATCCACCTCCCTGATCCCAGCAAGAAAACGATTGCCCAGACCGCTCCCTTCGGATGATCCCTTTACCAGACCCGCTATATCCACTAATTCGACGCCGGTGTACACGATTTTCCGACTTTCGCTCATAGTTGCCAATGCATTGAGCCTACTGTCAGGCACATGGGCTATCCCTACTGCTGATTCTGTAGTAGTAAAGGGATGCCTGCCTGTCAATGCATTCGATCCTGTAGCGGCGTTGAACAATGATGTCTTCCCTGAGTTGGGTAGGCCGACTAAGCCAATATGCTCCATACATACAAAGATATACCAATTGGCAACCTCCGCTGTCATACTGGCCGTACCGGCTGTCAATGGCCATGCCAGAGAAAAAAAGCCATATAATTAACTATATGCAACTATGCAATGCAGTTGACCTGCCGACAAGGGCAGCCAGACAGAGTAATCTGAGCTGATGCCCCAAGATACCGTGCTTACCCCCGAAGAAAGGGAATCGAGAGAGGCTGAGTTGGCTGACCTAATGGACATGATGAGTGTAGCCATCCAGCAGGACGGAGGGGACTTGGAGCTCATCTCGGCAGACGTAGAGAAGGGAATAATCAATGTCCGTCTGACCGGAGCATGCAGCTCATGTGCTATCTCGTCTGTCACCTTGCAGGGTGGGGTAGAAAGGATACTCAACGAACGGCTTGACTGGGTAACCGAAGTCCACAGTGGGGTAGATGAGGATGTCGATCCGCTGTTAAGCGCCTATTTGGGGAAGGGTAACTACATACCGAAGTACATGCAGGACTCCACACAGAGTGTACAGTCCCCGGTAGACTGATTCTTAGAGGCTAAGTCTCTTAATCTAAAATCCAATTTCTCTTTCAATAATTACCTGCG
>JAMCPC010000073.1:1908-4262 GCA_023379725.1 Actinomycetota bacterium | reverse complement strand
ACCAGAAAGCTATACCCAACACCACTAGATACATGAGAGAACTACAGCAACGACCACGCTTAGGCATCAACGAAACGCCGACAATAAAGCCTGCAGAGGTACAGGAAGCTGGTCGTCTGCGGATCGCTCTACTCGTATACAGGGGGAACCCACTCTGCGGTGGGCAGGGTGTGTACGTCAGGCATCTATCCCGAGAACTATTGAACCTGGGACATTCCGTGGAAATATTCTCCGGGCAACCTTGGCCAATTTTAGACGATGGTGTCGGTTTCACTCCTGTTCCCAGTCTCGACCTCTACCGTGAACCTGACCCCTTCAGAACACCACATCTTTCTGAGATCAAATCCTCTGCAGATCTATTAGAAGTACTAACTATGTGGACAGCCGGCTTTCCAGAACCGCGTACCTTTACACTCAGAGCCAGAAAGATTCTGCGAAAGAGAATGGGCACCTACGACGTAGTACATGACAATCAGAGCCTGGGATCAGGGTTGCTGGGTATAGTGAATGACGGTTGGCCGTTGTTAACTACCTTTCATCATCCTATTACCGTAGATCGTGAGCTGGCTATAAGTCATGCAGAGGGAAGGTGGCAGAGAATCTCTACACGCAGATGGTACGGATTTTTACATATGCAAGCAAGAGTAGCTCGCCAGCTTCCCCGTATCATTACAGTATCTGAATCATCCAAACACGACATTGCTGCCCAAATGGGGGTACCACTAGAGAGGATGAGGGTGGTACCAGTGGGAGTGGACGACAGAGTATTCCATCCTATCCCCAATGTAAAGCGGGTACCTGGTAGGATTATGGCTACCTCGTCCAGCGACGTTCCCATGAAAGGCATAGTCCCGCTCCTTGAAGCAGTAGCCAAAATACGAACCGAACGCGACGTAGAGTTGGTACTTGTAGGAAAGCCAAAGGAAGGCGGTAGGGTAGCCAGGACCATAGAGAGACTCGGACTGGAATCAGTAGTCCGCTCTGTCAGTGGCATCAGCGATACGGAACTGGCCAGGCTGTACTCAGAAGCAACAGTCGGTGTAGTACCCTCTTTATACGAAGGTTTTTCTCTACCGGCTATAGAGGCGATGGCCTGTGATGTTCCTCTGGTTGCAACTACCGGTGGAGCCATACCGGAAGTGGTCGGCCGTGACGGTGAGACAGGTCTACTGGTCAGACCGGGTTCACCGGACGAACTGGCCTCCGCAATAAACAGGATCTTCGACGACCAAGAATTGGCACATAGGCTTGGCGATGCTGGGCGCAAACGTGTACTGTCCAGATTCACCTGGCAAAAGACGGCACAACTGACCTCTGAACAGTACTACGAAGTGATTGACCAGAAAAAACGGCTCCAAAAAAGATGATCTCTTCATGCTAACCGTTAATTACTCTATATTGAACCTCTCTCCCGGTGATCTTACTCTCGATCTGGGATGTGGCGGAGGGCGTCACACTTTTGAAGCACTCCGAGCAGGAGCATCCGTAATATCACTGGATGCAGATAAACAGGTTCTAAAACCGGTCGTAGACATGGTAAGAGCGATGCGTTACGAAGGAGAAGTCGATCAGCACACAGGCTACGGCGCCGTCAATGGTAATGCATTGAGCCTTCCCTTTCGCGACCAGACATTCGATCAAGTCATAGCCTCAGAGGTACTAGAACACATCTGGGATGACATGCAGGCCCTACGCGAACTGAACAGAGTGCTGAAACCGGGTGGCATGCTGGCAGTAACTGTACCGCGATTTGGCCCCGAACTCATCAACTGGCGGCTTGCCAAGGCTTATCATCGCCAACCCGGAGGACATGTCCGTATATATACCAAATTGGTCCTGAAGGACAGGCTGGAAAGAGCTGGCATGCGACCGGTAACTCACCACTATGCTCACGGACTACACTCTCCCTACTGGTGGATACGCTGCCTAGTGGGCCCCTCCGACAATGATCACCCCCTGGTCAGTACCTATCACCGCCTGCTGGTGTGGGATATATACAAACATCCATGGCCTACCCGCTTGGCAGAGAAGCTACTGGCCCCGCTTATAGGCAAAAGTATGGTCGTCTATGCCACAAAGGATCGTTAGCTACCGTTCCCGCTAACTGCAAAGCATCAAGTTTCGCCAGTCTCAGGCAATACCTCAAGTGCAACCTCAGCGGTAATTCCCGTATAGAGATCCAGCGTTACATTATGAACGCCCAACGACCTAATAGGGATAGCAACAGTAATCGTCTTACGATCTATCTCTGCACCGATCTGTACACGGATGGCATCACTGATGTCTGAGGCGGTAACAGAGCCAAACAACCGACCTTCCTTGCCCGCCTTAGCATATACCTTTATGGGAGCCTC
>JAMCPC010000073.1:0-1304 GCA_023379725.1 Actinomycetota bacterium | reverse complement strand
GTGATCCCATCCTTTCTGCAGATACCCGCTGGGTATAGGGCAACAGGGCAAGTTCACGCGCCGTTTTAATGGCAACCGCCACGTCACGCTGATGCTGAGCACAGTTACCGGTAATCCTGCGTGCCTTGATCTTACCCCGCTCGGTAACGTATCTCTTCAAAAAATCTATATCCTTGTAATCCACCCAATCTATATCATCTATACAGAGCAGGCAGGGTTTTTTCCTGTACCTATGTCCAAAATCCCTTGTATTTCTACGATTATTTACTTTGGCTTTTCCCATAGTTAAAAAGGCTCCTCGCTATCGTCGTAGTGCACCGGTGTACCCTCATCTTCATAATGATACCTCTGTGACTGTGTTTCCTGGGGGCTACGCCGCTGAGAGGATCCATTCACCGGTCCTCTTTCTCTGCCAGGTTCCGGCTCCCTCCGGTCGTTCTTGACGACTTGGGTAGTCGCCCAACGCAAACTGGGACCCAGCTCATCGGCAGTAATCTCCACCTTGTAACGATGCTCACCATCGGGTGTCTCCCAGGATCGCTGATCAAGACGACCCGTAACGATGACACGTGTACCCTTTGGCAGGGATTCACTGGCATTTTCAGCCAATTCCCTCCAACATACTACATCAAAAAAGGATACATTCTCTTCCCAGTCCTGTGTCTGGCGATTCTGCCATCTCCTGTTCACTGCCAGGCCGAATGCCGCTTTGGCAATTCCGCTGGGAGTGTAGCTCAATTCAGGGTCTCTAGTTACGTTGCCGATCAACATTACAGTGTTTCCGTTAGACATTTAGATCACTCCTTGTTACGTGCATTCCACCATGCATGCCACCAGTCGTATGCATGCTATTCACATGCGTACTACCTCCAGAAGAAGATAATAGCGTCGGTGGGCGTGACGCTCTATTCTCAGGAATTTTAATTATCCTATGACGCACTATGCCGTCTACGAGCGAAAGAGCACTTTCCATCTGAGCTACCTGACTTTTATCGACCGTAAAATCAAAAATGACATATACACCCTCATTACGATGGTCGATGCTGTACGCCAGCGTCCTCTTGCCAAAGTTGTCTTTCAACGTAACGGTAGCTCCAGAGGAGTGGAGAATGTCGTCCACTCTCTTTATGGTATTTTCCAGCATGGCCGACTCAAGTGATGAATCTATTATCGTCATTAACTCATATGATTGCTGCATAACCAACACTTCTCCTTTTGATATGGATTGACATTGCACCAGATCGTCGACCTCTGGATGTTGGAACATCTGGTACGTCTTTCAACAATTCTAATCTTACTCTATA
>JAMCPC010000072.1:5481-15386 GCA_023379725.1 Actinomycetota bacterium | reverse complement strand
CCCTCGTCACGTCCTCCTCCGTCGCCTCTTCCTCCACGACCACGATCGCCGTTGCCCTCATCGCCAGAGCCACCGGATCCATAAAACGGTGCACCTTCATAGGTAGGCTTTCGCTTCTCTCTATCCTCGTCTGCCATATAATCACAATCTTAGCAGGCTATGTTGGCAGTAGGCACCGGGGGCATACAGTAGGTACCAGGGGCATACTGAAACGGACGAAGGGGAGTGCCACCGTCACCGAATGGCATCATGCTAAAATTTCGGCCATTATGTATATATGACTTGGGTAGACCTTGTAATATTGATACTTGTTGGGCTGGCTGCAGTGAGGGGACTGCGTCTCGGTGCCGTCCAACAGATACTCTCCTTTGGCGGCTTCTGGCTCGGCCTATTTCTGGGAGCACTGGTTGCACCTTTTTTTGCACATACGGTATCCTCTCCGGAGCTAAAAGCAATAATAGTAATAGTTACCGTACTCGGAGCGGCAACTATAGTGGGTGCTTTGGGACGTATTGCTGGGTCATTTTTCGCTACAGCGTTACGCCGCATACATCTCGGAGGCGTAGACACCATACTTGGAGTAGGCGTTGCCGTAGTAGCCACCCTCCTTGCCTGCTGGCTGGTCGCTGGCTTTCTGGTCAATTCGAGATGGTCGGCACTTGACAGTGCCATAGGAGGTTCAAGGATCGTACAGGCCATGGATAAGATACTCCCTGCCCCACCAACAATTTTTTCAAAGGTGGAAAATTACATGACCCAAGTCGGTTTCCCGGTTGCATTTGCGGGTATACCACCTCAAATAACAGGAAAGGTCACACTTCCCAATAATGCTCAGACTCGTTCCGCAGTGCTGGCAGACGGAGCATCTACCGTAGAAATTGAAGGTCGCGCGTGCGGACTCATTCTGGAAGGAAGTGGATTCGTAGTAGCTCCCGGATACGTAGTTACCAATGCGCACGTCATTGCGGGGGAGACGCACACCTATGTGCTGGAAAATGGCCAGCAGTATCCTGCTACGCCGGTACTGTACGATCCAAAGCTGGACATATCACTACTCAGAGCACCCACCTTCTCCAGACCTCCGTTAAAGCTGGATCCGCACCTGGTATCTGATGGAACGGCAAGTATCGTAATGGGTTATCCTGAAGATGGACCATTCTCCTATGGCACGGCCGGGGTGATGGCTCTTTACGATGCGAGAGGCTTGGACATCTACGGCAATACATACGTTACAAGGCAGATATATGGGCTCAAAGCCATAGTAAGACCCGGAAATTCCGGTGGTCCGCTCGCTGAGCCTGACGGTATGGTAATTGGAGTCGTGTTTGCCCGCTCGACCACCAACTCTCAGGTGGGATATGCAATAGCTTCACCGGCTGTCTTGTCGACTATATCTCCAGCTTTACACGATACTTCAAGAGTATCTACGATGGGATGCACAAACGCATAATGAGACAGGATAAGCCGGAAATTCTTGAGCCGGAAGTTCTATAGTATACAAACAGGGATGCAGAACGTATAACGAGATGTACAAGCGCATTAAGGAGCAAAGATGGCACTTCCAATTGAAGACTACGGGATTATAGGCGATACCCACACGGCAGCCCTTGTAGGCAGGAACGGATCGATAGATTGGCTATGCCTGCCAAGATTTGACTCAGAGGCGTGTTTTGCGGCACTACTTGGAAATGAATCGAACGGCTGCTGGAAGATAGCTCCAGCAGAGGGGGGCATGGCAACCAGGCGCCATTACATGGGAAACAGCCTAGTGCTGGTTAGTGAGTTCGACACTGAACAGGGAACGGTAAGGCTGATTGATGCCATGCCTATACGCGAGGAGCATCCCTGGGTCGCCAGGGTAGTAGAGGGGATCTCAGGAAAGGTGGACATGAGCATGTGCCTCACTATCCGATTTGGATACGGTCACACTATACCCTGGGTACATCGTTCAGATGGTCTACTGGTGGCGGTGGCAGGTCCCGATGCTCTCGCACTGTGGACACCTGTAGAGACCAGGGGAGTTGATTACTCTACAGTGGCAGAGTTCAGCATATCTGAGGGTCAGCGTATCCCATTTACCCTTTCATGGAGCCAATCACACGACAGCCCACCCAGACCAATAGATGCCTGGTACGCCATAGAGGATACCCGATCGTGCTGGGAAGAGTGGAGCTCTCACTGTAGCTTCGACGGGGAATGGGAAGATGCCGTGACACGCTCTCTCATTACATTGAAAGCACTCACCTACGAACCTACCGGAGGAATAGTTGCAGCTGCAACCGCCGGACTGCCCGAGACATTGGGTGGAGAACGCAACTGGGACTACAGGTACTGCTGGCTGAGGGATGCCACCCTTACGCTTGGTGCACTGATGAGAAGTGGTTATCATGAAGAGGCTCTTGCCTGGAGGGACTGGCTGCTTAGAGCAACTGCAGGCGATCCAGCCGATCTACAGATAATGTACGGTCCGGGTGGCGAGAGGAGGCTGGCTGAATGGGAAGTTGATTGGCTGGATGGCTACGAGGAGTCTAAACCGGTGCGTATAGGCAATGCCGCATGCGATCAGTACCAGCTTGATGTCTACGGTGAGGTCCTCTCTACGATGTACGAAGCCGCAAAGGTGGGCGATCCTCCAACTACGGCTACGTGGGGACTTACCGAGACCATAATGGACTTTCTGGAGACCTCTTGGACAAAGCCTGATGATGGGATATGGGAGGTAAGGGGACCTCAACGACATTTCACACACTCAAAGGTGATGGCCTGGGCAGGCATAGACAAGGTAATAAGGATGGCAGAGGAATTTTCACCCACCGTACTCGGAATGAGTGGAGATATTCCTCTGGACAGGTGGCGCAAGATGCGAAGTGCCATACACCGTGAGGTCATGGAGAAAGGATACAACCCCGAAGTTGGTGCATTTACACAATACTACGGATCCACCAACCTCGATGCGAGCATACTTATGATCCCTCTAATCGGCTTTCTCCCCGCCAATGATAAGCGTATGGTCTCCACTATCAACGCCATAGAGCGTGACCTCACTGAGGATGGGTTTGTCCTGCGATACAGGGCAGAGGACTCAGTCGCAGTAGATGGACTCCACGGCAAGGAAGGTGCATTCCTGGCGTGTTCATTCTGGATGGCCGATTGCCTTTCCCTTATAGGACGGCAAGCGGAGGCAAGGGCTCTGTTCGAACGGTTGCTGGGAATTAGAAACGATCTTGGGCTGCTCTCCGAAGAATACGATATAGCTGCCAAACGGTTGGTTGGGAACTTCCCTCAGGCATTCTCGCATGTATCGTTGGTAAATGCGGCATACAATTTGTCAGGACACCCGCAGGCATATGAGATGCAAGGGAGCAGGCAGATACTGCACAAGGTCAGACAGGGGTCGCGACGGAAAAAGTCATCGCTTCATCGCCGCCATAGCATCTCCTGACGCTGACAGGGGCATACAAGAATCACCGGGCAACGAGCGCAGCCTCCCGCACGGTAGCGGCAAAATCTATAGCCCTTGATTCCAGATTGGAATGAGAAAGCTGAGCTCTTGCGACTACCGTAGCACCCTTCTGCCCAAATGCCTTTGCAAGACCGTCGACTACATTCCTCGGAGACACGCCGTAGGTACAGAATACCGCTACACGCTTGCCGCCGAGCCTGGGCAACCCCTCCATCCATGCTCTGGTGGTCTTGGCTGGCTTGATCCCGGCAAATATAAAGCCCTCCACCCAGGTACCGAGTACGATAAGATCTGCCCATGCAATCTCTGCAAGTCCTACCCTGGAAATCGGTAGAAACTTCACTGCCGCCCCCCTACCCTTCAAGGAGCCCGCAATGGCAGAGGCTGCCTTTTCGGTGTGACCTGTCAGCGAATCGTAGACGACCAGCACTCTCTTGGCACTTCGCTCTTGTGACATTGCAGATGCTCCAGCGCCTCCCTCCATACCACCTACCTCTACGTCATCTACCTCTACGTTACCCGATATGCCATCCGAGCCAGTGTCCAAAGATCGCTTTGGCTCTATCTTGCCTGAGAAAGACGGGCGAGACGGGTGCGATCTCAGGATTGCCTCAGCTGCCCGCTTTCCCTGTGACATCGCCTCTACCACCGTAGATGGCCCTATCAGTGCATCTCCCGCCACCCATATACGTTCACGCACTGCAAGCGAGGCCGACACCAGGCCAACCTCCCTATTTATAGAGAGAGTCCCTACGGGATTGGAGTTGCAAAAGGCCGATGCGCTGTTGTGAAGAATCCCGCTTGCGACCCAACGCCTATCAGGCATGCCTTTTGCAACTTTACGTACGGGGGTGCCGGGCAGCAACTTGACAAGTTCTGGTTCCAGCCTGTAACCCATTGCCATGACCACCAGATCGACCTCTACCGTACGCTTCTTGTCGCTCAGCACCTTTGGGAGCTTGGTTCTATCTTTCTGCACGGTAGAAGCCAACACAGCTCTCTTTACTTTGCCGTCATCGCCTTGAAGCTCGACAAGTGTACTGGAAAAACTCGCCACTACACCTTCGGATTCGGCTTCAGCCAACTCATCCGGTCTCACCAGTGCAAACTTCCTGTCCAGCCAATCGACGCAGGTAGCACTCGCCGCACCCAGGCGCATAGCCGAGCGGGCTACGTCCATAGCGGTATTGCCTGCACCAAGTACGAGTACTCTAGGCCCCTTGGAAGCCTTCCCAGCAACTCCTCCAGCAACTCCAGGCAGCCCGACCTCTTCTATGCCCTCTCCTGCAGCCAAAGCATCTTTGGCGCGCTTCAAGAACCAGGTTGCATCCACTATCCCATCAAGGTCAGCTCCTGGAACCGGAAGTCTGATCGGGATGCTTGCGCCATGACACATTATTACGGCATCCATCTCCTTGAGCAACCTATCCATATCGCCGTCCTTGACCTCTACACCCAATCGCATACTCACTCCGGTAGCCTTAAGAGTCTCCAACGGTCTCATAGCTACCTCATCGGGAAGGGTGAAGTCTGGTATGCCCCATCTGGGTAGCCCTCCAGCTATATCGTCCTTTTCATACAGAGTAACCGATGCTCCCGCCTGCACCAGGGTAGATGCTGCTGCAATACCTGCTGGCCCTGCACCGACTATACCAACCGTCATACCTTCACCTTCGTTCGATACACGCTGCAGGGGAGGTACCGGTTCGTTATCGGTAATGAATCTCTCTATAAGACCTATAGCTACTGGTCTTTCTCCAGCAAGCGACCACGTGCAGGAACCCTCGCACTGAGCTGCCTGATCGCATACCCGTGAGCATATATCAGGAAGAAAGGAGGTATTACGCAATATAGAGTGCGCACGGGGAAGGTCACTATCACGAACAGCCCGCATAAACCCCGGAATATCATTGTGTGCGGGACAACCTCTCATGCAGGTAGGATCGGGGCAGTCGAGGCATCGCTCTGCCTCTCGGCGAGCTGCTTCAAACGACTCTATGCCCTTACGCATCTCCTCGTTATGACCGAGCACTGAATCGAGACGCAACTCTTCACGCTCTACTCTCTCACCTGCCAGTACCGGGCCGTCGATAACTATAGCGGAAAATGGGCAGGTGCGCTCACACTGCCTGCATCCCACACAGAGGCTGTCATCTCCCTGGGCAATCCAGAGATCGGTGTTCATGGTAAGGGCACCCTGTGGGCACCTGATTACACATTCCTGGCAGCCGGCACAGCGCTCCGTTACCACCTGTATGGATGGCATCGCGCTATCAGGACCACCAACCACCTTGGATAATTGCCTTTCTTCTGTTACGGTCATAATTAAAAATCTCCTTTCCTATTCCGTTCCGTCACGATGCAGCATGCATCGGGATGTAAAGAAGCAGCATACTCATACCTATGGCCAGGACCATAAAGATCGACATCATTTTGGCTACCGCCGGACGGGCGGTCAACATTGCAATATCCCTCTTAAATATCCTCTTCATCACCCACAACGAGAGGGCCAGGCCTATTGCCATCACTCCAAGCTGGATACCAACTATCTGCCACCCTATATAGGAGGGCAGGTTGTCAAAGCTCTTCACGTGCTGAGCAAATATCGTCATATTGTACCAACCGGTATGTACGCCAAGCTCGCCAAGCACCGAACTCACCACCCTTGGAGTGTGCTTGATAAACCTGGGCAACTGCCTGGCAAGATAATCTGCAGCCGTCACAGGTATCAGAGCGTAAGCAAACGGTACATACCACTGCTTCCACGAGGAAGCGATCCTCTTCTTGGTAGCCTGTTTGGCGGTCTGTGGATGCAACCCGATGCTGCCAGGCATGACGCCGGTAGCATCACTGCTGCCATCGCCATACTGCGCTGAGCGAAGCTGCCCATCACCGCTTGAGCCACCGCTTGAGTCATCGCGCACCAGTGTACCGACACCTCCGGCTCCTCCTGCCACGCTACCATGACCCAAGCTACTCTCCGACCCTGCTCCAGCACCAGCATAGGATAATCTGCCTGATGATGCAGCCGATGAAGTGTTTATCAGGAGTCCTTCGCTCACCTCGCCATATGCCGTAGTGCGCTCATCTATAGAGCCATCATAAGCCATACTCACGCTCTGCCTGCGTGCTGCCACGGCCCGTATAGCCAGCCCCGCACCGACTACCACCAGTGCAAAGACCGCTATAAACCCAAGGTAATCTATAGGATTGGGATAGGGGATACCTGTGTACTTGGTAAGCCATGCATCTGCAGTGGCGTATATGTTCAAAGCATTCACCTGCTGAAAGACGACCAGACCAATAAGTAGCGCTATGCCCAGAGCGATGTCCACTCGGCGCCTGGATGGAGCAACCACCGATGTAAGTGGCTTTTGAACAAAGAGGCCGATGTTGTCATAAGGGCAGGCCTTGTAGCATTCGCTGCACAGACCGCACAGCAGATTTGAATCGGCACTACCTGGCCATGTATACCATGGGCAGCCAAAGCCTTTTTCATTACCTCTCATACAATCCTTGGTAGGACACGATATGCACTTTTCACGATCCCTGGTGCGAAAACCTGCTACAGAACCTATAGCTCCTACTGTTCCTATAAGACCAGACAGGGGACAGACGTAACGACAAAATGTCCTGCGCTCGAAGAGCAGGAAGACTATGAGAGCAGAGCCGACAATACCCATTACCATGAAGCTGGTGTCGTATGCAGGACCCGGACCGGCTATATTGAAGAACTCCTCTATCCAAGTGAGAATTATGAATGTAGTTACGGATATAAGTAGCCCATATCCTGCCCACTTTTCAGGAAGTTTCCAACCCAGACCCAGGGCCTTCTGGGTACGCTTGAAAAATGCCTTGCGCTGTATCCACTCACCAAAGCCACCAAAGGGGCACATTGAACACCAGGCTCTCCCCACAACCACCATCATCACGAATACCAGACAGAACCATACGTACCAGGTAATGGCGGCACCGAAACTGCGACCCGGGGTCAGACTCGGAAAGACCAGACCCAGTACAATCACAGCCCAGAAGATCACCTGATTGGGAAGTATAAGAAAGAACTGGAACTTCCTCGACTGCATAGCTCTAGCCAGCAGCTTGCCTACGACAGGAATACGCGTAACGTCTATGGGCGGATCCGTCTCAGCAAATCTGGTCCTGGCAGCCCTTCTCTCCGGAGGGCGCAAATGCACCTTTATTGGAGCCGGTCCCGGAGATGGCTGAACCGTCGAATCGTCCTCCGGGGACCAACCTTCGCCAGATAAGCCGTCCTCCACTCTCCTCCCCTGCATTTCCTCTATTACAGTCACTTTTGACTCCTTTCAGCCCAATTCCCAGTGCGGCACAACAGCTGCACTGAAGCTATTACCTAAAGGGTGCCCTCGCCGGGTCCGTTCCCTATATTTCTCTATAATTGTGCGCTTCGATTGAGTCAAGATACAGGGTATAATCTCCCTTACGTAGTGACTAATTACGTAGGGGACTACCGCAATACGTACGGTACGTATATGCGTACGGTACAACCACGATTGGGTGCGGAATGCACGTAGAGATTCCCACCTACGAGCTGGGCACGCTCGTACATGCCAAGCATGCCGAAATGTTCACCATGATACACCCCTACGACCCCCTGATGATTAGTACCACCGGCCAGAAAATCATCTGATACGGGAAATCCAATCCCGTCGTCTGTCACCTCCAGTTCTACGCCGGACTCACCAAATTGGAGCCTGATGTAACTGTGACGGGCGCGGGAGTGCCGCTGCACATTTGATAATGCCTCCTGAGAAATACGATACAAGGCCAACTCGATGTCGTCGGGAAGATGGAACGGCTCACGTCCCACCTCTTCAAACTCTACATCGAGAGTATCGTTAGACGCATCCTCTGCCAATCTCGATAGCGCCACCTCCAGACCCAAATCCTGCAATGCTGGAGGGCGAAGCCCCTTTACCACCTCACGCAGTCCCCTTACCGACTCATCCACAAGTTGGCGCGACTGGATAAAGGCATCCCTTACGTCCAGAGGTATCTCCGACGACTTGGCAACCGAAGATACCTTTCTACCCAGTTGTATCAAAGTCTGCAATGTCTCATCATGCAACTCCCTGGCTATACGGCTACGCTCCTCTTCGAGACCGGAGAGCACCGCCTGCGCATACGCCTCGACCTTTTCCCTGGCGGCACTGTAGGCCTCGTTCAGATAGTGTTCACGCTGCATCTGCCAGCCGGCAAACATGCCTACCGCAATAACCACGCCTATCATCACTATATCGCCCGACATGTCCATGAATTCACCATGGACATAGTCAGTTACAAGATCAGGTAACCATAGGATAACTGCCCAGGCAGTGAGCATTACCGAACCGGCCAATCCGAACCTTAACGCTCCGTACAGTATTGGCAGTATGAGCAGGGCAGGTATTACACTGTCAGGAAAGATGTGAAACGAGTGGCTATCGAGTAGCATCTGGCCACCTACCACTACTGCACAGATTCCAGCCGTCAGCCAGAATCTCCAATCCCTAAACGGTTTGGTAGCTGCAGGTAAGCCGTTCACTCGCCAGGAGGTGCAATATCAGCAGAAATTTGCGAACTGACCAATCCCCTCTCCATTGCAAGCACAGACAGCTTGGTCCTTGAGTTCACTCCGAGTTTATCGAATATATGGCGTATGTGGGTCTCCACAGTACGCCTTGATATCTCCAGCCTGCCAGCTATCTCCTTATTGGGCAGCCCCTCCACTACCATTTTTACCACTTCCATCTCACGATCAGACAAGGTAGATGGCTGCACGCTCGGCTCCGGAGTAAGCTCGTCTGTACCCTCCCTGAGTCCCATTGCAAGTGACCTGTCTACCACTACCGCCCCCGATCTTAAGGCATACACCGCGTTTACGATCTCTTCATCAGGAGCGCTTTTCAGCAGGTAGCCCGACACTCCCGCAGAGAGAGCCGACCTGAGATAGTCACTGTCACCATAGGCAGACAAAATAAGCAACTTCATCTTTGGGAACTCTTTTGATAATTTCCTTGAAAACTCTATGCCGTTCTCACCCGGCAACCGGACGTCGAGTACCATGATGTCAGGCTGGCTCTCTTGCAGTAGCTCATAAGCATCCTTCGCGTTGCTGGCCTCTCCGATCACCACTACGTCACCACTCTCTTCCAGGATCTCCCTCGTACCTTGACGTACTACCGGGTGATCGTCCACCAAAATAACACTCAAGGAATGATGCTCCACTAACATTAGCTCACCTTCTCGCACTGGGTATAAAATTATACCACTATCCATTATTCATACTACTACCCCATTATGCTACTGCCACACAGTTTGGACAACGGTACCATCACGTATATCCTATACGTGTTTACCCCGATTTTGTCATAGGTATTTACCGCAGTATTGACCTTACGCGGTATCAATTGACCGCAATGTC
>JAMCPC010000072.1:0-5428 GCA_023379725.1 Actinomycetota bacterium | reverse complement strand
GTATCAATTGACCGCAATGTCGGCCTTCCGTTACCGTGTCTACCAGGCTTATTGAACAGACAGCAACCGCAATCCTCGCCCTTTTGGGCGGGGAGGTTCACGACTTATGAAGGACAACCCACTCAGTGCTATAATTATTTCAGTGAAAAGCTCTCCTATTACAATATTACTTGCTGATGACCATGCCGTAGTAAGGGAAGGTATTCGAGAGATTATCGAAAGGAGCCCGGATATGGAGGTAGTAGGGGAAGCCGGTGACGGTGAACAGGCAGTCGACATCGCTAGCCGTACCCTGCCAGAGGTGGCATTGCTGGATATAAAGCTACCCGGTATCACTGGAATTGATGCTGCCAGGCAAATCGCCAAAGTGTCGCCAAAGACCAAAGTACTCATCTTGAGTGCCTATGCGGAACGAGCTTACATAGAGGCCGCCATGGAGGCAGGAGTACATGGCTACCTGCTCAAGAGCGCACCAGGCAGGGTGCTGCTCGACTCGATAAGGGCAGTTCGATCGGGGGCGATGGTGCTTGACAGCTCATTACCCAGAGGACCTATCGGTCATTCCCTGGATACTTTGCCTTCATCGTCAGAGGCCCCTACCCTGACTCCTCGTGAAATTGAAATAGTGGCCCTGGTTACGAAAGGCTACCGTAACAAGCAAATTGCAATGGAACTGGGAGTATCCCTGCGTACCGTGGAGAGCCACCTTGAGCATGTCTTTGACAAGGTAGGGAGCACATCACGCACTGAGCTGTCAATGTATGCAGTTGCACATGGATGGGTGGATCCATCCGCTGATTAGCCGGATCAGTAAATTATGGCCACCGACTAATGGCTACGAACCCCATACATCGTACGACTGAAGATACCAATAGCGTATTGTGGCCGCCACCAATCGGTAGTGCGCGTTTCTGGATAGTACAGGCACTTGTCATAGGTGTAACGATCATCCAGGAGTTGCTGTGGCTACCCGACATCAAGCGATTCGATCTTGGCATACCTCCATTTATAGCCGTAGGACTGTTCGGAGTACCCATTCTCTATGCCGCTTTGAACTACGGATTCACGGCATCAATGGCAACTGCTGCAACAGCTACTGGTATAACGGTGGTGACGATAGCAATAAACGGCGCACTTGGGATGCTGCCGACACTCTATGCCTGGGCATATGCAGTCGAGTTGGGATCCCTGCTGGTCGTAGCAGCCTCGGTCGGATCACGTTTCGAACGTGAAATGTTGGCAAGAATCGAGATAGAGAAGGCTGCTGCTACAGCCACAGCTGCCGAAGCCCGATATCATTCACTCTTTGAAGCGAGTGCAGCTCCTGTACTGCTCGTAGACAGCGATGACATTATAAGAGAGGCAAATGAATCCGCACGAAAGATATTCTCTCCCCACACCCTCTTTGGAAAGACGCTTGCAGACGTTACGAACCATAAGATATCAGTAACACTCCTAAATCGTAACCAGCAACTATCTCTCCCTACGCACTTGGTAATACCTGATGGCACACAGTATATGCTCGTGGCTACAGCAGTACCACATGACATGATATCAGGCATATCTGGACAATCTGGAGATGAAGAGCAACACGAAATGATGCAGATTATCTTCCAGGATGTAACCGAAGAGGTAGAACAACAACGCCGTACGGAGGCATATGCAGAGCATGTTTTGCGAGCCCAGGAAGAAGAGAGGAGCAGGATAGCACGTGAGCTCCATGACGAACCTGTTCAGTCCCTGGTGCATCTCTGTCACAGGATAGATGCAGTGATGGATTCGGCAGACCTGCCTGAGAATACACTCACAGAACTTGAATCCACACGCACGCTCACAGAGGATACAATTACCGAGTTACGCAATATAGCAACCGCACTGCGACCTCCAGCCCTGGACGACCTTGGTCTGGTGGCATCGTTGCGGAATCTCGTAGCAGAATACCGTGAACGCAATGGGGCCAAAATATGGCTGAAAACTGCCGGTACGATTCCAAAGCTGGACAAATGGCAAGAACTAACGATCTACAGGATAGCCCAAGAGGCACTTTCAAATGTCGAACGCCATTCTGGAGCCGAGCAGGTGACAGTGTCGCTTAAGAGTACGCCAACAATGCTAAGGCTGGTAGTCGTGGATAACGGCCATGGGTTTACGGGTACACTATCCGGCAATCCTATAATAACCGATCAGACAATAAAAAACCGCCCGGATACCTACAGTAAGAAGGGCCGTGACGGCAGCTCTACTATCAGAGCTGCCACAACAGGTAGGACGTCATACAACAACCGAGCACATCTCGGTCTGCTGGGTATGACCGAACGTGCTCAACTGGTAGGTGCACACCTCAGGATCATATCGCATACAGATCATGGTACGCTAGTAAGCCTGAGGATGAACTTCTAGTATAATATTGCGTGTATCATTGAGTCATGTCTATATCAGCAAAGGCACCAAAAGGGACGAGGGCAAGCTCCATCACCCCTCAGCAGGAAGACTTTCCGCGCTGGTACCAGGATGTCGTCTCCAAAACCGAATTAGCCGAAAACGGCCCCGTGCGAGGAACAATGGTAATACGACCATACGGGTACGCTCTATGGGAACGAATCCAGAATGAATTAGACAAGCGCATAAAGGCCGCCGGAGCACAAAACGCATACTTCCCGCTACTTATACCTGAGTCGTACCTACATCGCGAATCCGAACATGTAGAGGGTTTCAGCCCAGAACTTGCTGTGGTAACTCATGGAGGGGGTAAAGAGCTGGAGGAGCCGGCCGTCGTCAGGCCGACTAGCGAGACTATAATCAATGCATATTTTGCCAAGTGGATACAGAGCTATCGCGACTTACCGCTACTAATCAACCAGTGGGCAAATGTAGTTCGTTGGGAATTGAGACCAAGACTCTTCCTGAGAACTACCGAGTTCCTCTGGCAGGAAGGCCATACTGCACACGCATCTGCTAAAGAGGCGCGCGACTACGCGATCAAGATACTGCAGACCGTCTACGAAGACCTCATGGTAGATGTCATGGCGGTACCCGTTATAACAGGACGAAAAACCGCCAAAGAACGCTTCCCGGGCGCTGAGGAGAGTTGGACATGCGAAGGCATGATGCGCGATGGAAAGGCACTTCAAATGGGAACAAGTCACGAACTCGGACAACGATTCTCCAAGATGTTTGGCACGACATTCCAGACTCCGGATGGAATCGAAACTCATGTGTGGCAGACATCCTGGGGAGTGTCCACACGCTTGCTGGGGGCGTTGATCATGGCACATGGTGATGATTACGGGTTGCGCTTACCACCTGAACTCGCCCCTATACAGGCAGTAATAGTACTAATATCGCCGGATAGCAGCATAGAAACAGCCGGGATACAGTTGCTGCAAGAACTCAAGGGAAGAGGCTGCCGTGTAGAGATGGACAGCGACATGCATACCTCTTATGGTCGCAGAATAACCGGCTGGGAGATCAAGGGCGTTCCGTTAAGGATAGAAATAGGGCAACGCGAATTGGATGCCGGTAACGTAACTATAGCGTTGCGCGACACGGGAGAGAAACAGTCAATCCCAGTCGCATCCGCCAGCGCTGTTGCAATAGATGCCCTATCTTCTATGCAGCATAGAATGCTCGAACAGGCACGATCATTTCGCGATGAACATACTTATCCGGCTACAGCGCTGGAAGATGCAGCAGCTAAAGCAATAGGAGGAAAGGGATTTGCAACCATTCCATGGAGTCTGGTAGGGAACAAGGGCGAGGAGGAACTTGCGAAGGAAGGGTTGACCGTACGTTGCCTCGTAGCTGAGAATGGATCATTGCCTGTAGGAATAGATGACGACGACACGCTGGCTGTCATCGCCAAGGCATACTGAAGGACAGGAGTACAAGCCCTGGGCTTTTGTCTGAGGGCTTTTGTCTGAACCGGATTAGAAGTGGGGTGGCCTCTTTTCTCTAATGGCAGCAACACCTTCCTTCGCGTCTTCTCCCAGAAAACAGAGCATCTCAAGCGCTAGAGACTCTCCAAAAATTGGCATCGACTGCCTGTACCAACCATTAAGTGCCTTTTTGGTCCACTGAATTGCCAACTGGCTTCCTGCAGCCAGGCGCTCAGCAATTGCAATTGCTTCAGACAGCACCTGTTCATCAGGTACACACTTGGATACAAGACCAATTCGTTCGGCTTCACGGCCATCAAGAAAATCGGCCGTCAAGAGATAATACTTGGCTTTCGCCATGCCGCACAACATCGGCCAAACCAACGCTCCGTGGTCACCGGCAGCAACCCCGAGACGGACATGCCCATCGGTCAATCTTACAGATTCACCCATTACACTGATGTCAGCCATCAGCGCAATAGCAAGACCAGCCCCTACAGCAACTCCGTTTATAGCAGATATTACAGGCTTTCGTGAAGAAATCATATTTTCTACAATTGCCCCTGCATCCCTCCACTGTACAAGCATGGCCTCGTATGAAGAGGTCATCTCCTCAATCATGCCCATATCACCACCTGCACTGAATGCTCGCCCCGCTCCGGTTACTACTACACATCTTACCTGTTCGTCAGCGTCCACCACATGCCATATCTCAGACATCTCACGATGAAGCCTCACGTTGGCCGAGTTAAGAGTATCAGGCCTATTGAAGGTAGCTACTATGACACCATTATCTCGCCTGTCAAAATCGATATATTCAAAATCTGCGTAACTTGAAAAATGATCTCCTGCCATACACTGAAAGGTATACCCGATAAGTCCATGTCTGCAAGTCCGTTAACACCCAATACTTCCATCCCCACAAATCAACTGTAAAAATTGTGTCGGCGCTACTACTGTTTGCGTCAATAAAATATATGAGATATCATCTAAGTATGACTACAGTTCCATTAAACAACCAGAATAACGAACTTAACGATAGAGCTTCTCTGATTGCTTCACTAACAGCATTCTCATTGCAACAAGTCTTACATATAATTATAGAGTCCTCTCAGGATGGTGAGCTTTATGTCGGTGGTACGGATCAGGATGGCAGGGCATGGATTGAGGGGGGCAAGATAACCGGTTTCTCTGTCAGCACCATGGATGACTCAACGACTTCTGCCGAAAAAGCCCTCTTTGAACTGGCACTATTCGATAACGCTTGGGCATACTTCACTTTGGGGCGTAGTGCACCAACAAGTACCTGCTCAGAGGAGTTGAAGGGTATAGTAGATCGCATAGGCCCACAACTGAAAGAATATCACTCCCTGATTGAAAAGATGCCGCTCAATGCAACCGTGCAACTGAATCAGGATTCTCCCTCCGACTCTGTACAGATGTCATCATCACAATGGAAAGTCCTTACCAAAATAGGATCGAAAGCCGGTCAACGAGTCCGTGAAATAGTCTCTAACGCAGATGCATCACAGGTAGACACCCTGAAGACACTG
>JAMCPC010000071.1:2544-9772 GCA_023379725.1 Actinomycetota bacterium | reverse complement strand
CGATTCTCCAGCCCAATCTGATGTAATGCGTTGGCAGCGTCTATTGACTCTGTAAGAGATACGGGCAAACCCGCCTCACGTAACTCTTCTACAAATGTAGTGAGAAGTTCAAGCACCGTCTCTCACCCACAGTTATCCACAAATCGCTTACGATACTCCCATAAATCCAGTCTCTCACCCACAGCCATCCACAGCCTCTCACCCACAACTATCCAAGGTGCTACCGTCTACCATTTTCTGCCGCCCCACCCTGTGCTGTGCCCAGCTCCTTGGCCGCCTTTTCCAGGTCACTACGATATTTTAACAATACCCATAGAGTATCGTTGATAGCCTGTTCGTCTATGCTCTTGATCCCCAGCAACACCAGAGTACGCGCCCAATCCAGAGTCTCCGAGACGGATGGATGCTTTTTCAAGTCCATCTCGCGAAGTGATCTTACGATGCGTGCTATCTGGTCAGCCAGCTCGGTTGTAATGCTGGGTACACGAGAGACGATAATCTTCCGTTCTCTCTCTATGTCTGGGTAATCCAAGTACAGGAAGAGACATCTACGCTTCAATGCCTCGGACAACTCTCTTGTACCATTAGAGGTCAGAAACACCATTGGAATACGAGACGCACTTATCGTACCCATCTCAGGTATACTGACCTGATACTCAGACAGTACCTCCAGTAGTAGTGCCTCCGTCTCCAGCTCCACTCTATCTACCTCATCTACCAGTAGCACCACCCTCTCGGTCTCTCTGATCGCAGAGAGCAACGGTCTCTCCAACAGAAACTCCTCCGAGAATATATCGCCTTCGAGAGATGACCACGAGTCATCTGGCTGGATAGCACCGTCGTCAGAGCCGACCACACGCTCAGCCTGGATCCGCAACAGCTGCTTGCGATAGTTCCACTCGTAAAGTGCTTTCGACTCATCCAAACCCTCGTAGCACTGCAAGCGCAGTAATTTAGCCGCTGCAGCGATGGCAACCGACTTGGCAAGCTCAGTCTTGCCCGTTCCGGCAGGACCTTCCACCAAGACCGGCTTGGACAGATGATCCGCAAGGTATACTACTGACGATATGGCATTATCCGAGAGATACCCGGCTGAAGCAAGCCGCGATGATACCTCCCCGATCGATTGAAAGATCGATTCGGTATTATCCTGTAATGAAATAGTTGCAGGCGGTGTAATGGGCCCAAAAGAATCGGTGACATCCTCCCCAGAACTGAAGCCCGAGGGTTGTGTTCCTGCTCCACTCATGTGCGCACCTGACCGCTACCTCTCATGACCCATTTGACACAGGTAAGCTCCTTAAGTCCCATAGGTCCCCTGGCGTGAAGCTTTTGCGTGGAGATACCTATCTCGGCACCCAGGCCGAGCTCTCCACCGTCCACCAGTCTGGTAGAGGCGTTGACCAGCACAGCAGCCGCATCCACTTCGCGAAGAAATTGCTCAGCAGCATTTATATCATCTGTCACTATGGCCTCCGAATGACCGGAACCATATTTGTTTATATGCGAGATGGCGTCATCAAGGCTGTCTACTACGGCTACCGACATCTTCATAGAGAGATACTCCGTAAAAAAATCCTCTTCGGTTGCCTCGCCTATTGCGGGTACACAAGCACGAGCTTGAGAATCACCTACCAACTCCACACCCTGCAAGGCTTCTGCAGCTGCAGGGAGAAACTTACCTGCGATAGCAGAGTGGACGACCAGCGACTCGGCGGCATTACATACACTGGGTCTCTGGGTTTTGGCGTTTACCAGTATTTTCAATGCCATGTCAATATCGGCATATCTGTCTACGTATACATGACAGTTGCCATCCCCATCCACGATTACCGGAACAGTCGCATTCTCCATTACAGACTGAAGCAGAGCCTTTCCTCCCCTTGGTATCAAACAGTCGACATACTCATTCATTCTCATGAATTCCCTGGCCGTCTCATAACTGGGGTCTTCCAGCAACACGACGCAATCACGTGGCAGGCCATTGGATTCCAGCGCCTCTCCTATCAAACTCACAATCATACGATTGGACTCCATAGCACTGGACGATCCACGCAATATCACCGAGTTGCCCGACTTCAAACAGAGCCCGGCCGCATCAGCGGTCACGTTTGGACGGTTCTCATAGACTATCCCCACTACCCCAAGTGGCACCCTCACTCGCTCTACCTGTAGCCCATTCGGAAGCCTCCACCCCTCTACTATCTCGCCTACCGGATCACCAAGTGCACATAGCTGTCTCAGCCCGACTGCCATCGCCTGGATCCTCCCGGCATCCAGCTTCAACCTGTCAAGCTGAGTATCAGAGAGCCCATCTCTTACAGCACGGTCGACATCGACTGCATTCGCCGACAATAAGTCCTGTCCATGCAGATGGATCAGATCCGCGGCACTATACAAAACATTATTCTTCAAAGTGCTTGACGACCGGGCAATCTCGTATGACGCTGATTTAGCTCGCTCTCCATACTCCCTTACCGTATCATTACCTGTAGAATTGATCATAGCTATTTACAGTCTATCCGATAAGAGCGACCCATCCCGCAAATAGCTGTGAGTTCCTACGGGCTGGATAATGTCTTCTCTGGTCATGCTGCGCCTTGGTAGTGCTTGGGAACTTTTGGTAGTGCTTGGGAGCTTACCGGCTCTTATCTCCACTTCCAAGCACTAAACAGCATTACGCTATTTACGAGACAGTATGCTACTTACGAGGCGCTACAATACGACAATCACTCCAGAATGACAAGGTCGTCCTTGTGTACTACTTCGGGAGAGACGCCTATAGGCAACAACTGGCTATTCTTCCCTGCAAATGTCCCTATCTCCCTGGATCCATAGGAGACAAGACCCTTTGCAAACACTCTCTCATCAGGACCCGCTATCTCCACAGCATCTCCCTCACCAAAGACACCATGTACGTCCTTTACGCCAGCACTGAGAAGAGACGCTTCCATCCCTACGATTGCCTCTCTGGCTCCATCGTCCACAACAAGCGTTCCCGACGAGAGCACGGCAAAAGCTATCCACAGTTTACGTGCTGAGAGTAGCCTGGAACGTGCCCTGAATACCGTTCCCAATCCTGCAGTACGGTCTATACACATTTCCAATACATTGGTCAGACTTGCATCGGCTATAACGGTTTCCACGCCAGACCACGTTGCTATCTTTGCAGCTTGCAATTTTGATGCCATACCACCGGACCCCGATACACTGCCCGGACCGCCTGCCAGTGACTCCAGTGCCTCATCTATCTCCTTCACCTCTTCAATAAGCGAAGCATCCTCATGCACCCTTGGATCTCCGGTATGCAGACCCTGCGTATCGGTAAGAAGAACGAGCAAATCTGCAGATACCATATGAGCCACCAGTGCAGCCAGACGATCATTATCCCCGAAACGTATCTCGTCATCCGATGTAGCATCGTTTTCATTTACTATCGGTAGTATCCCAAGCTCAAGCATCTTAGCCAAGGTACGGCGTGCATGTAAATACTGAGCACGGTTGGCAAAATCCAGAGATCCCAACAGGATCTGACCTACCACTACTCCCCTTTCAGAAAATTCATCACCGTATGCCTGCATCAGCTTGTGCTGGCCTACGGATGCTACGGCTTGAAGAGTAACGATATCATTCGGCCGAGCAGAAAAGTCAAGGAAGGAGAGACCGGATGCAATTGCACCAGAACTGACCAGAATGATCTGATGACCCCCGTGAATGGCACGGGTAATTTCGTCGCACAGCTTGGAGATGGCTTCCATCGATATATTGCCACCTCCTGTAGTAACGGATGACGATCCAATCTTGACCACCACACTTTGGGGACGATCTGATCCTTTACTCACTGGGCTGCTCTTTACTCACTGGGCCGCTGCCTCCTGGTCGAAGCGGAAAGGGGAGCCACGGCTACACTCCCTTCGTCATAGTAAGTAAACTCAACGTCACCAATCCTGACCAAATCTCCACCCCTGGCGCCAGCCTTCTTTAGAGCTTTGTCGACACCCAGTCTGTCTAGCTTATGCGATACATACATTGCCGTATCCACATCATCAAGACCGGTCAATGCAACTGCTCGAAGTACGTCACGCCCCGAGACGGTAAGTGCCCCGTCTGTATCTCTGCTTATCGTAATGCCTTCCGGCATAGGACGATGGACAACTACATGGTGTACCAAAGCTGGAGCAACCACGGAAGCAGATTCAGGGACAGGAATCCCTCCCGATAGTGAATCAGATGGCGAAGCCCCTGCCAAGACCGTTGTAGATGAACGCACCTCTTTCAGCATGGCATTCAATCGAAACAGCATCTGGTCGATTCCCTGCCCAACGACTGACGATATAGTAATTTCTATCCGATCATCTGTAGGCACATTGATTCCTGCCATCCCTGCCGTCCCTGCCATCCCTGCCATGTCTATCCGTGACCCGACTATCAGACGGGGACGCTCCAAGAGATGGGGATTGTACTGCTCCAGCTCAGACAGGATGGAATGTATCTGATCGGTCGGAGGCATTTCGGCCATATCGCTCATATCAATCAAAAGCAGCAGTATTGATGCCCTTTCGATATGACGCAAGAACTTAAGTCCCAGCCCTCGCCCTTGAGCAGCCCCCGGTATAATACCTGGAATATCTGCAATTACGAAATCATCATAGTCTCCGGAAGCGTCTGACGGTACTCTCACTACACCCAAATGAGGCTCAAGTGTAGTAAATGGATAATCAGCTATTCTTGGCTTGGCCGCAGAGACTCTCGATATTAAAGTCGATTTTCCGGCATTGGGAAAACCTACTATGGCTACGTCTGCCAGTAGTTTCAGCTCAAGGTCGTACCAACGTTCTTCGCCATGCTCAGCCAATTCAGCAAAACGAGGAGCACGCCTGGCATTGGTCAAGAATCTTGCATTACCTCTTCCGGGTCGCCCACCACGAGCTCCGAGCCAGACATCACCGCTACCAGATAGATCGCATACGACAGAGCCCTCCAGATCACGTACCACCGTCCCAACTGGAACAGCTACATACAGATCTGTACCATTTTGCCCATGCCTTCTTTTTCCTCCACCCCTAACGCCGTCCTGTGCTCTGTGGAATGGATGATCTCGAAAGGCCACTAATGATGACCGCCCACTGTCGGCAACTAGCCAAACATCTCCACCCTTGCCACCGTCACCACCGTCAGGACCTCCCTTGTCTTCATGTGCCTCACGCCTAAACGACACAGCACCTGCCCCACCGTCACCGGCCTTCAGGTGGACCTGAGCTTCATCTACGAAAACTGACACAACAGTACTGTTATCGCTATGTTGCTATGTGCGTGTGACCATATTCACACGACGTCTACCAGACGCCTCCCGTTACGAGTACCAAACTTCACCGAACCGTCAGTAAGGGCAAAGAGCGTATCGTCCCTGCCTCTGCCGACATGGTTTCCCGGATGGAACTTGGTACCACGTTGGCGTACAATAATGGCCCCTGCCCTGACGGGAGTGCCATCAAATACCTTCACACCAAGCCTCTGTGCTTGGCTGTCTCTCCCGTTTTTGGTAGAGCCTCCACCTTTAGTCTTGGACACACCTGCCTCCTAATCTCCGTCTCCGTCTACAACCGTAACTGCACTGGCTACCGGATCCACGCTGCGACCACCTGTGCCACTAGCATTTACCTCACCATCCTGGTCATTGTTCACATGGATACCAGGACCTGAAATGGACTCAATCTGCACCAGCGAATACATTTGACGATGCCCATAACGCCTCCTCGACCTGGTCTTTGGCTTGTAGGTAAAGCCTCGTATCTTCTCACCGAGTTCCTCACCGACCACGACACCCGAAACTCTTACCTCTCTCAAGTCATCAGGCATCACACGTACATCATCACCGTCCACTACAAGCACAGACTCCAAGTCTACCAAGCTTCCGCTCTCTTCCCCCAAGCGCTCGACACGGACTACATCACCTACGCTTACGCGTTCTTGCTTTCCACCAATGTTTATTATTGCATACACGAGAACCAGTATAGCCTATACGCATGGGGCAGTGCGAATCGCCACTGCATAATGACCACTGACGGAATCACAACATCCTGGCAGAGCCAGAATACAAGTGTATGCTGCACTCAGCTCATTGATCAAACACGGCTTTGATTAAGTCTGTAAGGGCGGGAGGTTTACCTATGAGGAGGTTCACCGTAGCCGTCATAAAGGTCATAAAGGGGCATTGCCGTAATATGCCTCATGACATCAGTGTCTGGTCCAGCACCATCCCGGTACCAGAACAGGTAGGACAGACATGCGACATAGATTCGACCATGCCTTCAGAGACCCGCTTACGGGTCATCTCTATCAGGCCCAGCTCTGAAATGTCAAACACCTGTGTCCTGGTCTTATCTCTGGCAAGTGCCGAACGAAAGGCTGCCGCAACCTTATCCCTGTTCTCCCGAATCTCCATGTCGATAAAGTCTATGACGATTATCCCACCTATGTCACGTAGACGCAGTTGCCGCGCGATCTCCTCTGCAGCCTCGAGATTATTCATAAAGACGGTCTCTTCCAGGTTGGAAGTACCGACATTTTTACTGGTATTCACATCTATGACAGTAAGTGCTTCCGTGCGATCGATAATAAGCGATCCACCCGAGGGTAGCCATACCTTACGATCAATTGATTTATGTAACTGGCTATGAACATGATAACGCTCGAATAGAGGAATCTCATTGGCACTTTGGTCGTAAAACTCCACCCTGTCAGCCATACCCGGATTGACAGCATCCACATAATCCTTCACCTGTGAATAGATGGCATGATTGTCAATAATCAGCAGGCGGTAATCTTCATTCAGCTCTTCTCTGATTATTTTAATTGCCAGATCGGGCTCTCTGTACAGTAATTCCGGTCCTGAACAATTTACAGCATGTGCAGAGATATCCTCCCAGGTACTGGCAAGCCTCGCAATGTCATCCCTGATTTCATCTGCACTGGCACCCTGAGCAGCGGTACGAGCTATAATACCAACTCCATCAGGCTTGGCTTCATCAATAATCCTGCGTAGGCGCTTGCGTTCATTCCCCTCAATACGCCTGGAGATTCCAAACATCGCTGAATTCGGTACCATCACCACAAAACGACCTGGAATAGATACCTCTTGGGTAAGCCTGGCACCCTTCTCACCTATAGGGTTTTTAGTTACCTGACACATTACCATCTGTCCAGATTTGAGCATGTCCTCAATGCG
>JAMCPC010000071.1:0-2072 GCA_023379725.1 Actinomycetota bacterium | reverse complement strand
GGAGCCGGCCTGGTATCTCCTATCTTTGGATGCGGAGTATCAGCAGGAATCCTCTGCTCTGACTTGCTGGCAGATCCAGCAGACTCCTCCACCTCCCGCTCGCCAACGGGTCTTGACATATAATAAATCCCTTCTAAAATCAGTCATGAGGGATACCTTGTTGCATAAATAGCTTACACCTATCCCTCTTAAATCCTGTCAAATATGGCTTTACGCGTAATCCTCCAAGCCTTGGGCACGTATTGTATAGCGCCCTGCAACGTGATCGCGGCCAAAAAAGACGAAAACCGTCATTACACGCAAAATTATTCACCTCACACATGGCACACCATATAGCGAAAACATACCTTGTTTGCAGGTATGTTTGATAATTCACGAATAGCCATCAAAGTAATTATACCATATTACATGACGCAATGGTGGCATACCTGAGATACAGCTGACATCCTCCCCATGGCTGCATCCAGGGGTTGCCAAACACGTTAGATCACCAAGTTGCTCGTCTCGTAAATATCATGATATTACCCGGTACTTGCAGAATTTCCTGCTACGGGTACCTTGAGTGGCAGACTTCCAGGTGCCGGAGTAGCAGAGGTTTTGGTAGGAGAAGGCAATGGAAGTACCATCTGGGGGACCGGATGTTTGATGAGATACTGGAATATCTGGCGTACTACCGGTGCTCCACCATTGGCTCCATATCCAGCTTGATTGATCACTGCACAGACGACATACCTAGGATTGTTAACCGGACCGAACCCTGTAAACCACGATACAGGTGGTTTGGGATTCTGGCTGGCAGTACCTGTCTTGCCTGCAATTGGGAGAGTAGAATATGGATATCCTTGAAATGTGTAGTAGGCAGTACCGAGAGGGTTAGTAACGGCTCCCTCGAATCCAGTGAGCATCGGTTGCCTGATCCATGAAGGCAGATTGACATGCCCAGTAACCTTTGGCTGAATCCTCTTTACCACCTTACCCGATGGAGAAACTATGGCAGCCGCAACTTCAGGAGCGTAGCGGGTACCTCCATTTGCGAACGTAGCATAAGCATCAGCTACTTCAATGGGAGTCAGAACGGTCATACCCTGCCCAAATGCCATCTCCAGATTGTCTCCAGTGTACCAACCGGCATAGGGAAACGCCTGTGGATAATGCGCATGAAGGTACTGCCTTACCTGTGGAGAATCCACCCTACCTACATTCTCACCCGGCAGATCAATACCGGTTAGTTCACCGAGACCGTACTCGGCGGCAACGTTTTGTATTGGATCCTGGCCATAGGTAGACTGCTGCATCCAGAACATATAGCCTATGTTATAAAAGAACGAGTCGTCCGATGCCGATATCGCTATAGGTAACTGAATATTACCCAGCGCTTGGTAGCCTGCATTATGGAAATTGCACTTACCTACATTGCAACCGGGAATGGTGAAGCTTCCGGTGTCATGATACGTATAGGTAGGGGTAATCAGGTGATCCTGAAGAGCGGCTGTCGCGGTAGCCAGCTTGAAGGTAGACCCAGGAGTATACAGCCCATCTATCGCTCTATTCAGCAAAGGGACACCGTTAGCAGGAGAAGTGATCGCTTGGTACTGAGCTTCTGAGATGCCTCCTACCCAGACAGAAGGGTTGTACGTCGGATAGGATGCCATAGCCAATACATGACCATTCTGCGGATTCATCACTATAGCCGCACCTCCCGTTGCAGGCTCTCCCTGTTTGCGTAGAGCTGCAATTTCGGAAGCCAGATCGCTGGCCACCTGCTGCTGCAAGGGAACGTCCATATTAAGAACAACGGAATCGCCCATCTTTGGGGGAGTAGTGGAGAACTTCCCGACCACCTGCCCCTGTGCATTGACCTCCAACCTCTCTATACCGGGTTCTCCTCTTAGATAACTCTGATATTCAGCCTCTATGCCTGCCTGACCAATCTGGCTACTCGCCGAATAGCCATCCTTGGCCATTGTTCTGTATTCACTCGCTGTAATCTGCCCCAAGTAGCCAAGGACATGCGCCCCAGTGGTTCCCAATGGATACGTTCTGACCGTCTTCGCCACAACCAATACGCCAGG
>JAMCPC010000070.1 GCA_023379725.1 Actinomycetota bacterium | reverse complement strand
CTACTCCACTCTCCATACGGCTTTCCAAACACTACGGTAACGGTCTTTCCTCCAGGATTACCTGTAACGGAAGCGATATCACGATACCCAATATCCGGCCTCCAGCTACTGGACATCATAATGGCATGCCACAACTGAATAAAATCCTCAGCAGTCACGGGACTGCCATCAGACCATATTGCGGAAGGGTTTATGGTATAGACAACCGTTTCAGGATCAAGCTTCGTAACTACCGCACTGGACACTACCGACGTATCCAACTGCGGGATATTGCCTGGCATGACGAGAAATGGTGATGGCCATATCAGAGAATCAATCATTTTACTCGCGTAATTTCCGCCTACCTGTAAATGACTATCCAAAGTCGTCGGCACACTGTCGACCAGAACCGTCAGTGCAGCATGACCCTCTTTCACCAACTTAACAGTAGCCGTCGTTGTAACATCTCTATTAGTTGCAACATGCGTAGCGGCACCGCAGGATGCCAACACCATGGTCAAAGATAAGATGACAGACAGAGACGCTACACAATGCCTGTGAATACACCCAGATGCCAACCTACCCGCCCTTGACGACAGAGATTGCGCTATCGATCGACTCAAGCACCCTCGCTAATCTCTGCAACACCGGCTACATCGGTATAAGGGATCTCGACCTCCTCGCAAGCTACTCCTGGACCACACCACCTGCAAATCACCTCCACTATATTCTTGGAGATGATTTCCTCGTCCTCTATATGCAACTCACCACCTATCTCGTAATGGTAAAACGATTTGCTGCGAGTATCTGCAACCACATCAAACCTGGTTAAATTACCGCATCCAGTGCATCTATAACGTTTATCGCTCATACTAAAATTAGCCTATCAGGATTCCGTACTGCAGTTCACGCGATACGCGCTCCACGCCCACGCTCCAGATCCTGTGGATGCTCTGTAGCATGTCCTGCAACGTACGGCAAAACCAGCTAGAATTACTTAATTATGCTAAGAGCAAGGGAGGAATCCACCGGTACCGTTAATAGCGTTGCATCAGCTAATAGTGCTACAGCGACGTCTATCTATGAAGAGTCGACGCATGGATACGGAAGGTTTATTAACCGCGAGCTCTCTTGGCTGGAGTTTGGCTGCAAGCTTCTCGACTTGGCGGATGATTCTTCACTGGCACTCATGGAGAGGGTCAAGTTCCTAGCTATATTCTCTGAGGGTTTGGATGAGTTCTACCAAGTTAGAGTAGCCGGTCTGAAGGATCAGGTGGATGCCGGACTTCGCTCCAGGTTACCGGACGGTATGAGGCCACAAGAAGTCCTTTCCGCCATAAGAAGCAGAGTAATCGAGCTTGTGGACAGGCAATCCGATATACTGCTTTCGAGGATCATACCTGAACTACGTAGAGCAGAGATAGACCTTATCGCATGGTCAGACCTGGACAGCAGTGATAAAGAATATCTTGTACAGGTATTTGAACACGATATATACCCTGTCTTGACGCCACTCGCCGTAGATCCGGGACACCCATTCCCATATATATCCAACCTGTCACTCAATCTGATAGTAAAAGTAGAAGATCCAGTCGCTGGAATATACAGAGTTGCAAGAGTAAAGGTGCCCCCATCGTTACCCAGATTTATTAGTACACCTGATGGAAAGCACTTTGTCCCGCTGGAACAGATCATAGCTGCTCAGTTGGAGAGGCTATTTCCACAAATGACCATTGGCGAGACCTGTGCTTTTAGGGTTACCCGTAATGCTGACCTTATTGTGACTGAAGATGAAGCAGATGATCTGCTGGTAGCCGTAGAAATGGAACTGAGAAAGCGACGTTTTGGTAGTGCGATACGGCTTGAGATCTCAAGTGGCATGTCACGTGACCTGGTTGACCTACTACTGGAAGAGTTGGATCTCACAGACGAGGATGTATATGAGACTGCTGCTCCATTGGAGATGACTGGACTTTGGCTACTGTATGATATTGACAGACCAGATCTACACGACGAGGCATGGACACCAATGACCTCTTACCCACTTGTAGACGCAGGCAATCAGCCTACCGATATCTTTTCCGTACTGGCTACACGTGACATACTGGTTCAACATCCATACGATTCATTCACTACTTCGGTGGAGGCCATGCTGTCCAGAGCAGCTACCGATCCCAATGTACTATCGGTCAAACAGACTCTTTACAGGACATCAGGAGACAGTCCAATCATCGCTTCTCTAATCGATGCCGCCGAAGCCGGAAAACAAGTAGCAGCTGTAATCGAGCTCAAGGCACGCTTCGACGAAGAGAACAATATTAACTGGGCCAGAACGCTCGAAGAGGCTGGAGTGCATGTAGTATACGGTGTCCCGGGACTTAAGGTGCACTCTAAGATACTTCTTATAGCACGTCGGGAGGAAGACGGCATACGTCGCTACTGTCATGTAGGTACCGGAAACTACAACCCCAAAACAGCACGATCATATGAAGATATAGGGCTCTTCTCCAGCGATCCTGTGCTGACCAGAGATATAGGCGATCTATTCAATTACTTAACGGGCTTCTCCAAACACGTCGGCTACAAAAAACTGATAGTCTCCCCTATAAAAACCAGGAAAGTCATACTTGAACTCATAGCTAATGAAGCCAGCAAGGCAGATGAGGGAAAGATTGTTATAAAGGTTAACGGACTCACAGATGTTGAAATAATAGATGCTCTGTACGATGCATCTAAAGCAGGGGTATCTATAGATTTAATCGTACGGGGGGTATGTTCACTGCGACCACAAATTCCCAACTTATCTGAGCGAATAACCGTAAAGTCAATAGTAGGAAGGTTCCTGGAACATTCCAGAATATACGCATTCGGTCAGGCCGGCTCACCCGCGAGAACATTGCTAATAGGATCAGCCGATCTGATGGAGCGCAATCTGGACAGGCGCATAGAGGCTCTCGTTCCGGTCAGCGATGAGGACGCACGGGAACGCTTGGAAAAGATACTCTCATTATGTCTTAAAGACAATCTCAACTCATGGATACTCGACGGCAATGGAGTATGGACAAGAATCCGCAAAAGGTCAGGAATAGCAACTGAACATCCTGATACAGAAGAAGTACCTGCTGTAAGGTTCAATGGGGATCTATCTCGGGTTGATGCTTCTCCGACAAACGGCACAGCAACAAGTCCAAATGGGACAACAACAAGTACAGCATTTGAGGTAAGATCGCCCAGTGCCCCAGTAGGATCATCCGCTGCCCTGGCAGAATCTTCCGCTAGTCAGACCGATTTCAGCGCCCAGCAAGCTCTGGAACAACTAGCACTGGAGAGGGCACGTAAGAGAAGGGACCTGTCTGGTGATCCGTCCTGAAATGACCAAATGACCATGAGTTCACACCGACAGATGAGCACACCTTAATAAGATGTCAGCATACCTGAATAAATTGTACCGCGTACGTAAGATACCTGATACTTGGTATAATTTCTAATGCAATGAAGTTATTCAAAAAAGAGCAACTGCAAACTCCAATTGCCGCAGAAAGCAATCAAGCTGACAAAAACAAGAAGCACCATTGGGTGCTGATAAGCTCGATGGGAACTCTGGCTTTGTTGGTAGTAGCAGGAGGTATCTACCTAGCAGTCGAGTGGCCGCGTGCAAGTCTTGACTCCGCTCCCGGCGTACTGGCTAAGCTGGATACCTCTGGGGCAAGCAGTCGCCTTGTATCGACAAGTGCCCAGTACAATGGCCACTTAGTCAAGCTAGTTGACCGTAATGGCAGCTTTATACCTTCATCCCAGGTACCTACCTCCACAAAAATCGAACTCACCGTCAAGCTACAGAGGCCGTCATGGATTAGCTGGCTGGCAGGTAAGAGTGATACGTTGACAAAGCAGGTTACCACACCATCAGCGCGCCTTCTCTCTAGCGTAATTACAGCCAAGCCTGGCCAAGCAGTATATGCCATATTCAGCAAACCGGTGAGCACTGCATCTATAGCTACGTCCTCTCTTGACCCCCTAATACACCTGAAGACTCCATCCACCAGGATCAAGATAGTGAACCAAGTCCAGAACGGTCAGGCAGGGATTGCCCATGTTGCTGTGGCTCCATACTCCTGGGAATCCCTGTCCCCATCATGGAAGGTGACTTATTTCGGCGTGGCAGGTCATACTCCACTTGCAATCATATCTCCCCCCGATGCTAATACGTCGTTACCGGCATCCTCTCCTGTCGAGATTACGCTTTCACAACCAGTCACCAAGGTGTTTGGAAACAGGATGCCTACTTTGACTCCAGCAATTAACGGGGCAGATGTGCCAAAGGGCACCTGGTCCCAGGTCACCCCTTATACCTTAAAATTTAGGCCCAATGGGCCAGAGTTCTGGCCAGGAGAGCAGATAAATGTGCAGCTCCCTGCCAACGTCCACATATCCACCGGACCCGGAACTGTCTCTGCGCCTACCAACACCACACAGTTGACAGGCGCACAAGCATCCACCCTCCGCCTGCAACAAATCCTCAGTTACCTGGGCTACCTCCCATTCAACTGGACACCCAAATACCCAGCACCTCCGGGGTCAAGCACATTAGCTGCACAGGTAAATTTCATGACCTCTCCGGCACCGGGCACCTTCACATGGCGCTGGAATTTCCCCAGTGCGTTGACTTCTCTCTGGCAACCAGGAAGCTACGGGGTAATGACCAAAGGCGCAGTCATGTCATTCGAACAGGTGGAAGGCCTCAATACCAATGGCAGGGCAAACCCACTTCTATGGCCAACTCTCATACACGCGCTACTATCCAATAGCAAGGATCCGCATCCATACACATGGATACAGGTCTCTATGCAGCTACCTGAGACACTCTGGCTTTATAGC
>JAMCPC010000069.1:17449-28820 GCA_023379725.1 Actinomycetota bacterium | reverse complement strand
GTTTACGGGATTACGGGCGGGCGAAGTAGCCGGATTAAAAAGAAAGGCAGTTGATTTAGATAAAGGAGAAGTCCGTATAACAGAAACCTTATCCGAAGTGAGAGGTCACCTGTATACTGTACCGCCAAAGACATATCAGTCCAGATCGGTACCGCTGCCTAAGTTCTTAGTTAGGGAACTACGTGAGCATCTAGCTACACTAGACGACGATCCTGATGGGTATGTATTTCGTGCGCCTACAGGTACACCGCTTCGGTGGCAGGGGTTTTACAACCGTCATTTCAAGCCAGCGGTAAGACAAGCTGGACTGCCGGAATCCACACGTTTTCACGACCTTAGGCATACTTTTGCATCCATTCTTATAGATCAAGGAGCGCATCCAAGGACAATGATGGAGCGTTTAGGACATTCTTCGATCAACGTAACTCTTGGCACTTATGGACACCTATTACCAGGACTCGACGAAGAGCTTACCCGAAAACTGGATGCAATATGGGAATAATCCGACTTTGCACGTATTTTGCACGATATTCAGATACTCGTTGTTTGCCCGTTGCAAAAAACTCTGTGACCTGCACTTATGTTGGAGCCTGGGGTGGGGATTGAACCCACGGCCTGCGCATTACGAGTGCGCTGCTCTACCACTGAGCTACCCAGGCAAATGTCTTGTATATAATACCACTGTGAATAACTGCCAGTATGATGATGAATACCGAACTGGTGTTTGCAATTATACTACGATACCATTATAATATAATCATGTTAACCTCGAAACGTAGTGAGATAGTTCGCTTCATGAAAGACTATATATACACTAACGGGTACCCTCCCTCTGTGAGAGAGATAGCCGAAGCGGTGCATTTGAAATCTCCCTCGTCAGTGCAGTCTCACCTGAGGAAGCTTGAGCGTGACGGTGTTGTGGTGCGTAATCCGACCAAACCGCGCGCTATTACGCTTCGTGATGAATTGTGGAGCAATAACAATGATCTCCCTGGAGGTTCTTCCGAAAATGTCGATGGTAGCATGTCGAAATTGCCGATGCAGGCAATAGCGTCATCAAGTATACAGTATGTTCCTCTGGTGGGCAGTGTTGCCGCTGGTCTTGGGGTTGTGGCTTCCGAATCAATTGAGGACACCTTTGCATTGCCGAGAAGGCTTGTAGGGTCAGGAAAACTATTTATGTTAGAGGTGCGGGGTAGCTCTATGATCGAAGCAGGTATATTGGATGGGGATTATGTAGTCGTACGCAGCCAACCATCTGCTGAAAACGGAGAGATAGTGGTGGCCGGTGTTCCTGGAGAGGAAGCTACGGTCAAGTCATACTCTCGCGTCGATGGAAACATCGTTCTCACGCCGGCTAATTCGAATATGGAGCCAATGACTTTGAATCCTGACGATGTGACCATATACGGAAAGGTGACGGCGGTCTTTCGCCGTATTTGAACCCGGGGTAGGAGCACCAGTTGTCCGGAATGGATCATGTAGGTGTGGTCATAGTGTAGTGTCTCGTAAATAGCGTGACGTTATCCGGCTAGTCAGGGGCGTCATCTAGTGGTCTGTCTCGTAAATAGCGTGACGTTATCCGGCTAGTCAGGGGCGTCATCTGACAAGGCCGAGGACGAAGGCGTAGCTGGAGCTACGTCTAGGACAAGAACGCCGCCAGGGACGTCATCTGGCTGGCGGGAACCCATGGTTATTTGCGGGACAGACCACTTACAAGGCCGAGGACGAAGGCGTAGCCGGAAGCTACGTTGAGGACGAGAACGCCGCCAGGGGCGTCATCTGGCTGGCGGGAACCCATGGTTATTTGCGAGACACTACACTAGGGTCAATGAGATATTCGCTGATACTTCGAGGAACGGTTTCGGGAAACGGTAGCGCAATCTCTGTATGTAAGGGCGGGGAGGTTTACCAGTCCCCCGGCGGCCGACAGTGCGCAGCTATCAATAAGTGGACTGTGAATAAATTGGTCAAGCGTGAGTCGTGTTAGGATTACTTGGTGTGAGACCTGTAAGGTTGGTAGCAGAATTGAGCTTGTCTATATTGGCGACGGTGGCGCTCTCAAGCTGTTCCACGCCGAGTAGTTCATCTTCTCCTGGGTCGGTTCCTTCGAGCTTCAATCCTAAGCAGAGGTCAGGACCGGGATGGTTGAATGATACCTTCGTCGGGACGGATCATCCAAATATGGTATATGATGCCAAGTATGCACTATACATGGTGAACTTGGTGGAGGAAGGGGCAGCTCCGCTTTCATCTTTGAGTAATGCTTATCTTTCAACAGGGGTTGTACAGGACGCACAGAATGTTGCCACAAAAGAGCTGAGCTCACTTAAGGGGACAAAGATCAAAGATGCGACATTTATAGGAATACGACGCTCGGAGCATGTAACGGTAAAAGCGGTAGAGAACACCCCAGGTAAGGGTAGCTCAAGTAAGAGCGAAGGCAAGGCGGCCACCTCTTCGCATACATCGTCCACAACTACCACTACTACCGGAACATCATCCACTCAATCACAGCACTACATAGTGAGCATCTGTTTTTACAGTGGGTGGAGTGCAGCAAAAGGTGGATCATACGTGGCTGCTTCCGGTTATTATTTGACTGCGGCTACCATGGAGCCTGCGGGCACGCATAGATGGGAGCTGATCAATGCCAATCCAAAGTCTATATCAGGTCCGACTGCATGTTAGCAATCTGCCTTGTAATAGTGTGACCGCTGATAATGATTGTTCCAGAGATTTCTCTTAAGAGCATCCGTGAAGAGCTTCTGGCAAATACACGGGTCAGTGGATTGGATTGGTGTCGCTCATATGCCTCCAAGGTGGACAGGTGGATCGAAGAGGTGTTCTTACGTGCTTATATGGGAGGGTCAGAAAATACAGAAGGTATAGCACTCTTGGCCGTAGGAGGGTACGGGAGGAAGGAGTTGTATCCACACAGTGACCTTGATATATTGCTCGTATGCAATGACGATACAGATATCGCTGAGGTCGCTGATGCTATCTGGTATCCTATTTGGGATCAGGGAATAAAACTGGATCATGCCGTTCGTACACCGGGGAGCGTAATTGTTACTGCCAGGGAAGATTCTCGTGTATTGCTTGGACTTCTCGATGCACGTCATTTGGTGGGAGATCGTCGTATATCCAAGAGAACGATAGACATGGTGAACAAATTGTGGATGGATGAAGCGACAATGCTTTTGCCTGGAATACTGGATGAAGCGGCATCAAGACACTCTAAATTTGGCGATCTGGCATTCCTACTCGAACCTGACCTCAAAGAGTCAAGGGGTGGTTTGAGGGATGTTGCTATGTTGCGATGTTTGGTGAGGAGTGATTCTTATCTGGAGGGTGCGTTAAATATGCATCGCATAAAATCTGCTCATGAATTCTTGGCTGAGGTACGGGTAGAGCTCCACAGGAACTCAGCCAGACCGGGGGAATGCCTGCATGTGCAGGAACAGGATCAGATTGCAAGGGTATTGCATATCGAATCTGCCGATGATCTCATGGCCAGAGTGGCAGATGCAGGTAGAGCGATTACGGCAAATTACGATGCCTTGGTACATCGCATGAGTATTCCTAAAATGTCATTGCGGAATCGTATTGGACAGTCTTTATTCTCGCTTCTTCCCTGGAAGCATACAATATCATTGTCAGATATAGGTAAAACTGAGCAACTGGAGCCTGGAATCCTTGTAAGGCATATTGAGAGTAAGGTGGGCTTTCAATACAGAGAAATCGTCTTAGAACACACTGACGATAAGCACGCTATGCCCAATCAGGCCAGCAGCAGTAGTGACTATCTGTCATTGCCGTTCAGAGCCTCTGCGGCATCTTCGGAGCATCATATACCGTTGTCACCGGCTGCTATTAAAACGATTTCCAATGTAAGGCCTTTACCTGATCAAGCATGGCCAAGGGAAGTACTTGAATCGTTTTTACGTGTTGTACGATCAGGTGATGAGGCAATAACTACTCTTGAGATTTTAGAGCAGGAAAATATCCTGTCACATTATATACCTGAATGGGAGATAGTAAGAAATCTTCGCCAGCACAACGCGTATCACAGATATACTGTCGATAGGCACCTGCTGGAGACGGCAGTTCGATCTGGAGAGCTTTGCTCTGAAGAGTATAGTTGGCAGGAGGCGACCATTTTGATAGTGTCTGCCCTATTGCACGACATAGGAAAGGGGCTTCCCGGCGATCATAGTACCAATGGTGCCAGGTTGGCTCGCAAGATTGCTATAAGAATGGGATTAGTCGAACCGTCGGTATCAATGATTGGTATTCTGGTGAGGCATCATCTGTTGTTACCGGATCTTGCTACCAGAAGAGATATACATGATCCTGCTACCTCCGAAAAGGTGATTACCGCTTTTCCTGATATAACGATACTTGAGCTTGCTGAGATTTTGGCAAAGGCAGACGGTGAAGCTACTGGTCCGCTTGCATGGGGACCCTGGAAGGAGGGACTAGTTCATGATCTTGTGCGTATTGCCAGGATGCGCTTGGAGGGACTTTCGGAGAGTGATGGCAATGAGCGTGTCGGGAACAGTAGCGGTAGTGGCAGTGGTAGTGGCAGTGGTAGTGGCAGCATAAATACAGTTGGATCCATTGGCCATGGTGGGCAGGTTGACCTTATGGGGTCAGAGGTTGCTGCAGAGGATACTGCAAGGGATATGACCGGTCCTGCCAGCTGCACTGGTGAAGCAGAGCTTGGTGGCCGGCATGTGAGTGTTGTATTTTTCGAGGAGCCTACCGGTGGTCAAATTATAGTAAAGACGTACGATCTACGTGGCTTACTTGCATCAATAGCGGGAGTCTTTGCGTTACGAGGAATAAATATCCGTTCTGCGGATGTTTCGACTATCGGAGATATGGCGATTGATAGTTTTGCTGTAGAGATGCGTATTGGAGACTGGCCGGATTGGGTGGGCGTAGCTGGTGATATTGCAAGGGTGCTCAATGGAGAGTTGGACCTTGACAGGTCAATTCGTGAGCGAGAGCATCTCTACCGAGAGCACCCCTATGGCAACAATGAAGAGTACTCTTATAGGGAATTAGCCGGTAAAGCGTATTCTGATAAAGATGTAAACTCTAGAGACGTGAGCTATAGAGATGTAAGCTCTAGAGGTGCCAGTTCTGACGGAGGCGTAAAGGTGGTGCTTGACAGTGGAGCCTCAGCTGCCTTTAGCGTGCTGGAAGTACACTCTGATGATTCGTTGGGTCTGCTTTACAGGCTTACAAAGATTTTGTTTGACAACGAGCTTGATGTCATCAGGGCTAGGGTATCCACCATAGGTAACCGGATAGTCGACTCATTTTATATAAGTAACGACCAGATAGGTAGAGCGATTACAGAGGATGGATCGCTTTTACCTGATATAGAGAGCGCGCTTTTACGCGCAGCGTTACCGCTGTAGCGATTTTCTACTTGTTTGGGCGCTTGAAGCGATTCTTGAACTTATCGCGGATGTCACTTATTTTTCTGTTCTCTACTTCCCCTCGCAAGACTTGAGTTATGTCGTGTATGCCTGCCTTACTCATCCTGCGTAGGTTGGTTTCTATGAAAACAGCAGAGGCCAGCATGACCAGGAAGCCCACGAATGCGAGAATAACTGAGAAGGTAAACGTACCGATTACGAGTGCTAGTCCGACCAGGAATAGAAGAGCTGACCACTTGAGGTTACGACCAGCGTGAGTGTATACGGTCTCTGATTGAACGCGATCAGCAAACTGCGGGTCCTCTTGGAAGAGGGCCTGCTCCAATTCATGTAATATTCGTTGTTCATGCTCTGAGAGTGGCATATCACCCCCTTTCAGTCGTTCTTATCTTTAGCATGTACCCTTAACCTTAATAGTAATACAGTATAGTCGATATTTCACCTGACATTTGGCATCAATCACCATATGTCAATTATTATTATCGCGCAAAATATCCGATTTAACAATAGGTTACTGCTGTCTATGGACATGAATTTGGCAAAAATTGCGATATTGCGGTATCTTGTTTCTGCGGCATTGACGGGCCACCGGTCGACATGGTGGACGTTGCAGGAGTGCGATAACCGAAAAAGGCGTATACGAATAGATAGTAGCTGCTAAGTTTGCTATTATATAGTTTGGTCGCTATCGGCGACGAAGTTCTTGAGGCACAGTATGGCTTAGCACTTTTTAGCTCAGCCCAGACTGTGTGTCGAAGGCTTCCGTAATTTAATCAGGAAATAGATCGTAGAGAGGTATATGTCTGTAGGATTGGCCGGCTCAGCCGGAGTATATGAAAAAGATGGCTATTCGGACAGCAATCGTGAGGATACGGTTGGTGATATGGTAGTCGTTCCGAGTACACCCTTGGGAGTTATAGATGCAGAGGGCAAATATGTACCCAGGGAGATAGTGGTAGATGATTTGGGAGATGACCAGGTCGATGCTGCTATAGATTCCAGTTTTGTCGAAGTGGAAGACGGCAACCTGATTGAAGGGATGGTTGTCAAGGTAGACAGGGAGGAGGTACTTGTAGATATAGGTTTCAAGTCCGAAGGCGTTATACCCTTACGTGAACTGTCTATACGTCACGACGTAGTACCTGAAGATATTGTCAAAGTAGGCGAGAAAATAGAAGCGCTGGTCCTACAGAAAGAGGACAAGGATGGCCGCTTGGTCTTGTCAAAAAAACGTGCTCAGTACGAAAGAGCATGGTCCAGAATTGAGGAAATCAAGGCCAGGGATGGTCGTGTCCATGGCGTGGTTATCGAGGTTGTCAAGGGGGGATTGATAGTAGATATAGGCCTACGGGGATTCCTTCCTGCATCTTTGGTAGACACGCGACGTATTCGTGAATTGCATCCTTATCTTGGACAGGAGATGGATGCAAAGATTATAGAGTTGGATCGCAACAGGAACAACGTAGTGCTGTCCAGAAGGGCGCTTATGGAGCAAGACCAGCGAGACCAGCGCGTACATTTCCTTGAAGACCTGAAGCCTGGTGACAGGGTAAGAGGAGTGGTTTCTACGGTGGTTCATTTTGGTGTGTTTGTCGATATAGGTGGCATGGACGGACTGATACACGTGTCGGAGCTCTCCTGGAAACATGTAGATCATCCCTCCTCTGTATTGTCACCGGGTGATGAAGTAGAGGTGGAGATACTTGAGATAGACACAGAAAAGGAACGCATCAGTTTGTCTCTCAAGGCTACTCAGACTGATCCTTGGTTCGAATTTGCCAGCACCCACCAGGTTGGTGAACTGGTATATGGTCGTATAACGAAGCTCGTTCAGTTTGGTGCCTTTGTACAGGTGGGTGATGGGATTGAGGGGTTGGTGCACATATCCGAGATGGCAGCTTATCGAGTGGATACTCCCAACCAAGTCGTCAATGTCGGGGAGGAGTTGTGGGTAAAGATTACTGATATCGATCCACAGCGTCACCGCATAAGCCTTTCTATCAAACAGGCGGCTGAGGGAGGAGATGTGTCGGAAGAGTATCGTGAGGCGTTTGGTAGCCATGCCTTTGACGAGGAGGGTAATTACATTGGATATGATTTGAGTGAATTTACTCCGGAAACAGAGGCTCAGGCTGCATGGGCTGATATTGATTTTGGAGTGAGCGGTGTGGAGGTACACGAGGGAGAAGAATCATCGCAATCACATGCGGTAGCTGATGATCTGCCTAGCGAAATGTCCAACGATACGGCAGAGGATCCAGCATCTGCTGCAGCATCTAATTCATCTCTTGCGGAAGGAGCTACGGATATCCAATCCATAGGTGACGAATCTACTGAGCCAGCTAATGACCAAGAGGATACTATAGTAGCGGACGAATAGGGACATGGCTCTTGCCGGCAACCCTGTATATGCCCCTGAGAAAAAAGCATCGCACGACAATGACGACTCTCGTATCTATGGAGGTGAGTCAGGGCTATTAGCCGTCGTCTTGAAGGCTCTGGTTCTATTGGTTGTAGCCTTTGCAGTCGTATTGCGTTTCTGGACCAGATCAGATCTTTGGCTGGATGAAGCACTGACCGTGAACATAGCGCATCTGCCCGTGTCACAGATACCGGCAGCGCTCAGAAGGGATGGTGCTCCACCTTTATTTTATGTCCTTTTGCACTATTGGATGGATATATTCGGTACATCTGATATGGCAGTTCGCTCACTGGCTGGAGTGTTTGGCGTAGCTACGCTTCCAGTAGCCTGGCTCTGTGGTCGTCATATTGGCGGTCGAGTAGTTGCCTGGGGTGCAGTGTTACTTTTGGCGGTCTCTCCATTTGCCATATATTACGATACGGAAGCCAGAATGTATTCCTTGGTAGTGTTACTTACAGGACTCGGCTACTTGGCCTTGCGCAGAGTGCTTATAAAGCCGACTGCGTACAATTTTGTTGCTGTTGCACTGGTTTCTGCTGCGCTTTTGTATACGCATTATTGGGCGTTGTACCTACTTGGGGTCGTCGGTCTGTGGCTTATATATCACGCATTCATAGCTGGCAGGATTTTTAGTGATAGAGATATCCGCCATTCGAGCGACCCAGAGGGTAAAGCTATCGAACCGAAGAATGCTATGGTGGCTATGGGCGCGATCGTAGTAGGGGCGTTGACCTTTATACCCTGGTTGCCGATATTTATATTCCAGGCACATCATACAGGGACTCCATGGATACATCCTGCGGGTCCTCAGATACTGGTTCATGTGCTGGGGGTCATGGGTGGTGGCGGTAGTTTTGGTGGCAGGCTGTTGTTCGTTGTTCTCACCCTTCTGGCATTTTTGGCTCTTTTTGGTGTAGCTACCAGCAAGTACCACATAGATATTGATGTACGTACACGACCCAGAGGTAGGGCAATAGCTGTAATCATTATAGGTACATTGCTGGTAGGTCTGGTGGGAGGATATATCAGCAACAGCGGATTCGTCAGTCGCTATGCATCGGTAGTATTTCTTCCAATTATCCTACTTGGTGCAGCCGGGTTGCTAACACTTTCTGATAGCAGGATTCGTAATACGGTCTTGTCGTTGGCGGTAATTGGTGGCCTTGCTGCCTCAATACCGAATATCACTACAAACCGGACACAGGCAGGCGAGGTGGCTGGGGTTCTTGCCAAGGAAGGGAAGCCCGGTGCTGTAGTAGCTTATTGCCCAGATCAACTAGGTCCGGCAGTGAATAGGCTGCTGCCCCCATCGCGCTATCAGCAAATAACTTTTCCGCGCGGTACCGGACCAGAATTCGTAGACTGGATAAACTATACTCAAGTTGTTAGTGCAGCCAGCCCTGCTGTTTTTGCCAATCATTTATACGAGCTAAGTCACGGTAGATCGCAGATATGGGTGGTATGGGCACCGGGATATCTTCCATTTGGAGACAGATGCCAGCAGATTATCCAGTATTTGCAGGACTCCCCACGACTTGAATGGCGGCAGGTGCTTACTACCGGGCCATTTTTTGAGGGGATGGGTTTATTTCGCTTCACGCCCAAGTGAGCAACCAAATAGGTGAGCTGACCGATTTATGTATTGGTCGGCGATATATCTTATAAATAGCATGAATTTGCCCGTCAGGTGTCATCTGGTCAGATAGAACTGATGGAAGAGAGAGTCTATTTGGGATATCTCTTTGGATATGGTTATTTGCAATACAAGCAATTCGATCCCTCTTGGTCACTGAGCAACATGGTAGTATGATACAGGTGAGTAGATCAAAGCCTGTATTGGTGATAGGCGCAGGACCGGCAGGGCTGACCGCGGCTTACAGGCTTGTGCAAGCCGGAGAGCAGGTAATTGTCTTGGAGTCCGACAGTGTGGTAGGGGGAATAAGTCGAACCGTCCAGGTAGATGGATGGCACTTTGATATAGGTGGGCACAGATTCTTTACCAAGGTATCTGAAGTGGAATCATTATGGCACGAGATATTGCCTGATGATGACTTTTTGGTGAGACCAAGGATGAGTCGCATATACTACAATGGGAAGTTTTTTGACTATCCGCTTCGAGCATTTAATGCATTTACTGCTCTAGGGCCAATTGAATCGTTACGATGTGTCGGCTCGTATCTATGGGTTCGTGTACATGCCCCATCGAATCAGGACTCATTTGAGGGGTGGACGGCCGCACGTTTCGGCTGGCGCCTCTACCGAAAGTTTTTTAAGTCATATACGGAGAAGGTATGGGGGATGCCGGCGACGAGCATCAAGGCAGATTGGGCAGCGCAGAGAATTAAGAATCTCTCGCTTGGCAAGGCAATCTTCCGTGCTCTGTTCAAAGGCTCCGATAGTGAAAGCATCGTCAGCCTGATAGAGGAGTTCCAATATCCAAAGTATGGACCGGGAATGATGTGGGAGCGCTGTCGTGATCTGGTCAGCGATAAGGGAGGAATGGTTCTGTTGAATAGCCCGGTGATCTCCGTGAGGCACCGTGATGGGTTGGCCCGTTCGGTGCTATATCGTAGCAATCCTGTCAACGATACATTTGATAATACGGACAAAGATACCCTTGACAGGGGAGAGTATCGTGGCAGATTGGCGGGTAATACTGAAAGTCGTACCGATCTTGGCGAGGTCGGTAGGGTTGGCGGCGGCGGCGGTGTTGGCGGTAGAGGCGGCGGCGGTGGAGGCGGTGACCCAGGCGGCGGCGTTTCTACGGCCGATGCCCAGGAGGTAGAGGTTTCTGCCGTAATTTCGTCTATGCCCCTTAGGGAGCTTGTCGAGAGCCTTGATCCACTTCCACCGCCTGAGGTCAGATCGGCTGCCGCAAACTTGTCGTATAGAGACTTTTTGACAGTTGCACTCATTGTCCCGGACTCATTCGGGTTTCCTGACAACTGGATATATATTCATGATCCAGAAGTATATGTAGGTCGTATTCAGAACTTTCGGTCATGGTCCCCCTGGATGGTCAAGAGTGGTTACACCTGCCTGGGTATGGAATATTTTGTATCGATGGGAGATAAATTATGGGAGATGGCGGACGAAGAGCTTATTGGTCTGGCTGCGCGTGAGCTTGCAAAGATTGGTATAGCTGAAGAGGGTAAGGTCGAGAGGGGATATGTTGTGCGTATGCCGAAAGCCTATCCCGTCTATGATGATAGGTACCAAGAGGCAGTAGAGACCATACGCAAATGGCTGGATATCAATGTGGCAAACCTGTATCCGGTTGGTAGAAATGGGATGCACAGGTACAACAATCAGGATCATTCCATGTATACGGCTATGCTGGCTGTCGACAATATCGTGAATATGGCATCACATGATATATGGTCAGTAAACGTGGATGAGGAATATCATGAGGCTGGTAGCTGATTCCACTTCGTCGTCGAGCAGGCACCCCAACCCACCTTTTCTTCTCCACCTTTCCCTGCATGCCGAGATGAAC
>JAMCPC010000069.1:2933-17416 GCA_023379725.1 Actinomycetota bacterium | reverse complement strand
CCACCTTTCCCTGCATGCCGAGATGAACGGCTCTCTGATGCAACCTGCCTATCTGTCGATCCTTTGACGAGATAGGCCATTAGTATAATCCGACGATGAACGCAGATGCAGCCCCTTTTTGATTGCTCGATATTGTGATCTCCACCCTGTCGCCAGAGTGGCTCAATGTGGGCGATAGGGTATCAACGTGAAATGGCCATGGGTTGGTTGGCTGGCCCTTGCGCAGATATGCAGGCAGCACCTTACGGATCGTGAATGGCAATTTTAGTGTGTATATTCTGCCATGATGGGTATTATACGATATATTATAGGCTATAGAACTGGGAGAGTTGGGTGAACTGAGAGAGTTGAGAGAGTTGAGAGAGTTGAGAGAGTTGGGAGAGTTGGGAGAGTTGGGAGAGTTGGGAGACTTGGGAGACTTGGGAGACTTGGGAGACTTTTCCATACCATTGTGAGCGTATCCCTTTAGGTCATATCTTATATTGCCGCTGGGCATACCTGGGCCACCGGTAGGCATGAATGTATGGCTTGCAAGTACTACCCCTCTGGTGGTGTCTGTAACGGTCATAGTCAGGGGTATATTGGTTTTTACCGTTGCTATCGCAGTATAGGAACCACGCATCTGATACCAATATGCATGATCGACGAGATACCCTGTTCTGTCATTCATGCTTGTCCTCCATGAAGATGCTGGACCGGCCATTATTACCTTGCTCTGCTTGCCGGGCACTGTCCATGCAGGTACAGCAGGAGTGATTGATGGGAAACTCACCTCAGTGATGCCGTTAGGTGGTTGCCACCTGAATACCCAGATTCCGTGCCCGTGCAGAATGAGGTCGGCGTGTAATTGAGTAGCCAGATACCCTACAGATGCACGAGCATTGGCGCTTGATTGCAGCTCTATGCCCTGTGATGTGGCGATTACAAAATATACCGGCGATGTTCTGACCGGGAATTTTCCTCCATCGTACAGCATGCTGTACACCCATCTCCGTTCGCTGAACCTGCCCACTACACCCAGAGATGAAATTACTTCTGCATCGGGCGGTATGCGATTTCTGGCATTGGTGAGTACGCTGGCAGCCGATGGAGAGACAGCTAGGAAACTGCGCGGTGCGGATGGTAGCCAGGTTACTGCCCAGCCTATGGAATTTGCCAGCAGGAGAGCAACTATTGAAAGCGTAGCCGTTGTGGACAGCTTTTTTTGTATTCTTGCCATCCATGCAACCAGTTTGAGTAGTACAAATATGGTTCCCAATGCCGTAAAGAGGTATACAGCTGGGTTCTGGAAGCCAGGTACTACGAATGTCAGGTATGATTGCAGGCCGCTTTCTACAAGAACCAGCAGACCTACCAATGCCCATGGGCTTACAATACCTATATATCCGGCAGGGCCGATGTTTGCAAGTATGTCGACGCGATGAGACCAGAGCATGGATGCCGCTCTTAGCGGATGGACAACAATACCTGCAAGTACCTGCAGTATATGTACGTTCTGTATATGAAGTGAGTTCTGGCTGTATATACCAGAGACGAGGTAGGAGTATCCACCAAGTGCAGCTCCCTCGGTTCCACCCAGCGCTGACATTGCGGCCAGCCACGCTGCTGCCAGGAATACGAATATGATACCAGCATATCTTGCAATGCCGGTAGATCGTCTATTGTACACGAGAGCGATGATTCCTATCGCTACTATGTATGTAGCACCGAGGCCGCTGGAAATGATTGTAATGGCCATCCATATGTACATGCCTTTACTCCTCTTCCATAGGGAGTGAGCGGTTAAGAGTGCCAGTAGAGTGCTGACAGCTTCTAAGTGATAGTCGAAACTGTTGGCAAGATATATCCAGGGGTCAAGTAGCACCAGCAGCAATCCGAAAAGTGCCAGTATCCTATAGAATGGAGCGATACTTTTCTGTTCAATTCGTCGCTCAATGACCTCCATGAGCCATACCAGGATTACAACTCCAGATAGTACCGTTGCGGCATCTTGAATAAATAGCAAAGTTATTGCATGTTGCCAGAGAATGTATAGCAAGGCCAATGGCCACATGATGAATTGAGCGTCATTTTGCCAGTAAAAAAAGTGTTGTATTGAGCTGTAGGGGTCCATGACTCCGTGTGCGATCAACCACCAGCCCTGTTGGTAACTGGCGAAGTCCTGCGTAAGAGAGAAGTGGCTGTATAGCGTATAGCTCCATATGAGGAGAATGGTGAGCTGAATAGCTAGTAACACACAGCCAACAATAAATATATTGCGGGTAGCCGGTTTTTTCAGGAGGGCGGATAATGTAATACTTCCTCCATGGCTTCCGGCGTTCCCAGTATCCCCAGTATCCCCAGTATCCCCAGTATTCCCGGAGCTATTCCCATGGCTGTAGCCTGGGGTATGTCCCTCCATCTCGTCTATTTCATCAAGGTTGTCTATGCCGGTCATGTAATGTAGCGTGAATCGTCTATGTAGTACGATCTATTCATACTAATCATCCATGGATAGCGATTGCAAAGGCCATTGCGACTATCTCTGTATGGGTGATAGATAAGTGCCACTTCACTATTCCACGTACATCGGCGATGCGCTTAGCGCGTTCATGAAGTGACACCGACGGAGGATGTCCGTGCTGGTGTATTACTTCTACGTTGGCAAAGTGCAACTGCCAGATTCCCGTTCCCATGGCCTTTGCAATAGCTTCCTTGGCAGCAAATCTTGCAGCCAAGCGCAAGGAAGGATCATTAGCTTTGTAGGCGTAATCTAATTCACCGGTAGTATAGAGTCTTCCTGTCAACTGTGGCCGTCTCGTCAGCACGACGCGAAAGCGCTCGACATCTACGACATCTATCCCAATGCCGTAGATCTGGGATCCTACCATTTGAGTGTCGTCAATTTGGGAACTTACCAGCTCAGTGTCGTCAATCTGGGATCCTACCATCTCAGTGTCGTGCATATGGGAGACTACCATTTGAGCTATATCACCATGGCTGGCAGCCATCTGTTGTGGGTCTACCATCTGTGAGTCGAGAGAAGTCTGATCGGAGATCACTCAACCGTTACCGTCTTGGCCAGGTTGCGAGGACGGTCGACATTGAAGCCTTTTAACTTGGCCATATGGTAGGCAAGGAGTTGAAGCGGTATGATGTCGACTACCGCATCCAGTAGGGGGGGTGTCCTTGGAACAAACAGCGCGTAATCCACCAACGAGGCAGTCTGGTCGTCTTCGTCATTGATTATCCCTACAACTGTCGCCCCTCGACTCTTTACCTCAGAGATGTTCGTGTGCATCTTTTCCCATAGTCGTCCTCTGGTTGCAACAGCTATCACTACGGTACCAGGCTCGATTAGTGCTATGGGCCCGTGCTTCAGTTCACCTGCCGGGTAGGCCTCAGCGCGTAGATAGGCTATCTCCTTCATCTTGAGCGCTCCTTCCAGAGCTACCGGGTATCCGGTGTTACGACCTATATAGAAAAGGTCTCTTCTGTTGGCAATTTCTTTAGCTACTGTCAATACCTCATCACTCCTGTCCAATGCTATTTGCATGAGATCGGGTAGAGTCCGCATCTGCTCCAGTATAGTCTTTATCTCATCAGGATACAGTAGACCTTTCAATTGAGCAAGATAGAGAGCCAGCATTTGCAATGCGATGATTTGGGTGGAGAAAGTCTTTGTGGCGGCTACACCCACCTCGGGACCAGCCCTTGTGTATATGACGCCACCGGTATGCCGAGTGATAGAAGAATCGACGACATTTGATATTGAGATTACCTTTGCCTTTGAGCTTTTGGCCAAGCTGATTGCTCGTAGCGTATCCATGGTCTCCCCTGATTGACTGACCCCGATCACCAGGCTCGATGAATTCAATATCGGGTCACGGTAGCGGAATTCTGAAGAAATATCTATTTCGGTAGGTATCCTTGCCCAATGCTCTAAGGCGTATTTCGCAATCAGTCCTGAGTGAAAACTGGAACCGCATCCCACAACGAACACCTTGTCCACATCACGCAGAGCATCGTCATCTATGCGTGTCTCGTCCATAGTCAACGAACCGTTAGTAGCTACCCTGCCCAGTAAGGTATCTTTTATTGCCGCTGGCTGTTCATTTAACTCCTTACCCATAAAATCATCGTATCCAGACTTTTGGGCGGCATTGAGGTCCCAGGAGACCAGTATTGGATGAAGCTCTCTGGCATCTCCGCTAAGGTCAAATACGTTAATACTATCCGGAGAAATCTCAGCAATCTCATCATCTTCCAGCACGTAGTATGTGTCAGCAAGCCCAAGAAGTGCTGGAATGTCAGATGCGGTTATACATATTCCTTTACCGGTACCTATTATCAGAGGTGATAGGCGGCGAACTACTACCAGGCTATCAGGGCTGTTCGTGTCCATGATCGCTATGGCAAAAGAGCCGGTGATACGTTTTGCGGCTCTCCGCGTTGCTTCGAGTAGGCCAACATCACCGATCTCTTCTTCGACCAAATGTGCAATGAGCTCAGAATCGGTTTCGGATTCAAGGTGGTGACCGGTGGCTATAAGCTCGTCGGCCAGCTCGCGCCAATTCTCTATAATACCGTTGTGTACGACGGCAATAGATCCGCTGCAGTCTTGATGGGGATGAGCGTTGCGTTCACTCGGCCTGCCATGAGTTGCCCAGCGTGTGTGCCCGATACCTCTGTTGTAATTTCCAGCTGGTGCGTGTGTCGTATGCACTGCTGATTCAAGCAGTTTTTTCAGCTCTTCCAGGGAACGAGTGGAGACTGCCGCTCTGAAGCGCTCTATGGTAGGTCGCTTGGCATTTGAGTCCATGAGTGATGCACCGCCCTCCTCAGTACGACCCAGCGCTATACCGGCAGAGTCGTATCCTCTGTATTCGAGCTGATTCAGGCAACTGATCAGTAATTCCGGCAGTGGTTCTGAGTCATCCTTTTCTGAGGTGGTACTACGAATTATAGCAACGATACCGCACACGTATTCTATGATAGCGCTTCAACTACCTCATTGCTGAAACTTTAATTGGTTTGTCTGCCATTCTCCCCATGGCTCAAGCCAGGGGCCAGCGGAGCGTGTTCAGTCAGTGAACCAGGCTTATCCAACCGCTTAGAGCCAGAAGCGTAACTGCCAGCACGGGGACGGTAAGGACGATGCCTGTCTTGAAGTAGTGCCACCAGCTTATTTTGATACCTTTGGTCTCAAGTACGTGCAGCCATAGCAGTGTTGCGAGCGAACCTATGGGGGTGAACTTGGGACCAAGGTCGCATCCGACTATGTTTGCATATACCAGCGCAAAATGGCCGGCACCATGAACCTTTGCAGCCGTGATTGAGAGGACACCCACCAATACTGTAGGCATGTTGTTCATGATTGCCGATAGTACCGCAGAGCCAAACCCACCGGCCAGAGCTAACGGAACGATCCCTGCATGGCGTATATCGTGAAGGCCTCCTCCGAGCAGTCTGGTAAGTCCTGCATTACGCAGTCCATACACTACCAGGTACATACCGATTGAGAATACCACGATCTTCCACGGTGCCTCCCTGAGTACTTTCGCCGAGGACAGGACATTGGAGCTCCTCGCAAGGAGCAGGAATACGATGGCGGCAGAGCCCGCAAAGATGGATACCGGCAAGTGCAGCGGCTCAGAGGCAAGGTAGCCTGCAAGTAATACCAGCAGTACCACCCAGCCTACCCTGAATAGTCGGGAGTCGTGGATAGCACTTGCGGGATTCTCAAGTATAGACTCATTGTAGCTCTTCGGCAGGCTGCGCCGATAAAAAACGTAGAGTACCCCCAAGCTTGCAAGGAAACTCGTCACGTCTACGGGTGCCATCGTTGCTGCATAGGTGATAAACCCAATGTGAAAGAAGTTTGCACTGACGATATTGACCAGATTCGATACTATAAGCGGTAAACTGGTGGTATCTGCTACAAATCCTGCGGCCATGACGAATGGCATGGCCTGGCGGGGAGTGAATCCCAGAATACGCATCTGTTGGTAGACGATAGGTGTGATAATCAATGCTGCCCCGTCGTTGGCAAACATTGCAGCCACGATCGCCCCAAGTGCGATTACGTATATAAACGCTCTCAAAGTATTTCCCCTGGCGGCATGGAGCATGTGCAGTGCTGCCCATTCAAAAAAGCCTATACGGTCAAGGATGAGCGATATGATGATGACCGATACGAATGTGAATGTGGCATTCCATACGATGCCCCATACGGTAGCGATATTGTGCAGTTGGACTACTCCTACGCCAAGAGCCACTATAGCTCCACCGATTGCCGACCATCCGATTGAGAGACCTTTAGGCTGTATGATTACCAGAGCGAGAGTGGTAATAAATATGATGCCTGCCGCTATGACTAGCGGTGTTCCACTCAGCATGGGTTAGATTACCTCGGAGCAGTTGGGTACAGTCGAGTCATTTTTCATGCTCTACAGCATAGCAGCTGTTACTGATATTGGTAATCGACGATAGACGATAATTATATACAAAACATTGCAGCAGGTATGCCAATGATAGGCAATACGCTGACGAGAAGGTCTATCTGGATACTGTTTTACGTATGGCTTCCACTATCTCCGGGTTGGCCAGGCTGGTTACATCTCCGGTATCTTTGGAATTGCTGATGGACGCAAGTACTCTTCTCATGATCTTGCCTGAGCGTGTCTTTGGTAGATCGGGTACCAGCCATACATTGCGTGGCCGCGCGATAGGCCCTATATCGCGTACGATGACATCCACTATTTTTTGTCGCATACTGCCTGTTCCCTCCACTCCTGGTTGTAGAGTTACGTATATCTCGGGTATCACCCCCTTGATTTCGTCTGAAGCTGCTATCACTGCAGCTTCGGCTACTCCGTCTACCTCTAGTACCGCTGATTCGATTTCTTTGGTGCCCAAACGGTGTCCTGCAACATTGATTACATCGTCTATCCTGCCCAGTATACGATAGTAGCCATCCGGTGCCTGCATGGCACCATCTCCGGCAAAGTATGGCCAATCACGCCAATCTTTGCTTGTTGCGTCCCTGCAGTACCGTTGGTAATAGGTAGCCACATAACGATCTGGATCTCCCCAGATGCCAAGCATCAGCCCTGGCCAGGGGTTTCTTATACAGATATTGCCGCCCTTGCCACTTTTTTCAGGTATCTCGTTGCCGTCCTCGTCGTAGATGACCGGATGTATTCCGGGAACTGCTGGACCTGTACTGCCGGGCTTCATCGGATCAAGCGCAGGCACTGTGCTACATAGGAAGCCACCATTTTCGGTCTGCCACCAAGTATCTACGACTGCTGCATCAGCCTTGCCGATTACTTTGTAATACCATCGCCATACGTCAGGTTCTATAGGCTCTCCGACGGTGACCATCAGCTTGAACTTGTAGTTGTACTTGGTAGGCTCGTCGGGCCCTACCTTTCTGATGCTTCTTATGGCAGTAGGGGATGTGTGGAAGATGTTCACATCGAGTCGCTGGGCTACTCTCCACGGGCGGCCTGCATCTGGGCAAGTGGGGACTCCCTCATATATGATGGATGACGCTCCGAGAGACAGCGGGCCGTAAACGATAAAAGAGTGTCCGGTGATCCATCCTATATCTGCCATACACCAGTAGACATCCTCAGGCTTGATGTCAAGAATCCATTTGGACATGGCAGTCACATAAGAGAGATACCCTCCTGTAGAATGCTGTGCTGCCTTTGGTTTTCCGGTGGATCCACTGGTATACATTAGAAATAGCGTATCGTTGGAGTCCATATGCTCTGGAGCTACTCGCCTTCCGTCGTATGCTTTTAGGGCATCATTTATCAGTATGTCGCGTCCATCTACGAGTTGGCATTTGCTTCTGTACTCACCAGGGTAGCGTCCAAAGATGATGACCCTGTCTACTGCATGCCCGGCCTCTGCTGCCAGCCTCACGGTCTCGTCTGCCTTTTCCTTGTGGTCAAGCCACTTACCGTCACGCCAGTATCCATCCATAGTAACCAGCACGGAACTATCCGAATCGACCATGCGGTCGGCGCATGCCTGAGCGCTGAATCCACCGAAGACTACAGAATGGATTACCCCTATTCGCGCACAGGCAAGCATGGTTACAGCCAGTTCCGCCACCATGGGCATATGGATGGTGACCCGGTCTCCCCTGTGCAATTTCAAAGCCTCTTGTAAATATACAGCCATTTCGTTTACACGGACGTACAGCTCCTGATAGGTGATGGCTGCTATGGGCTCATCCTCGGGTTCTGGTACGAAATAAAGAGCGGCCTTGTTCTTGTGTATATCTAAGTGTCTATCGATGCAGTTAAATGAGGCGTTTAGCTTACCTCCTATGTACCAGCGCCAGAATGGGGGATTGCTGGAATCAAGTAGGGTATCCCATGGTTGGTACCAGTCGAGCATAGCTGAGAACTCTTTGTAGTAGTCAGGGAAATTTTCCAGAGCAAATCGTTTGAATACATCGCGATCTTTCAGATTGGCCTGCTCTATAAAACTGTCAGGAGCATGGTAATACTCCTCTTCCTGCCAATATACTGCAATCTCAGCTGTGGAAGTATCAGTAGTCGATTCTCCGTTGTCTTGTTCTGCTGATGCCGTCATCTTGATCTCCTCTCCTCAAGTTTCGTCTTCGTGGTCTCGCCAGGTAGCCATACAGGTAGCCATACAAGTAGTCATATGACAATAGCATACTGGCAATAGCACATAAACATAATAAGTAATACTTTGCCACAAATACAAGTACCTTGCCATCTGTACTGTGATTGATGTGATTGATGATGTGATTGATGTGATTGATGGAGAATTGCTCTATCAAAATGGCGCTTAGCTCTTAGCCGGTCTAAGATGCAATATATGTCTGAATCAGCACAAGGTGATCGAGTTCGTAGAGAGGGCCATTTAGGCATAGAAGAGGCCCTGTCAGGCTTGCATGATGTAAGTGTAGAGCTTCGAGATCATATAGGCATAATTGAGATGCGTAAACCTCCACATAATTTCCTCACCCCCACGCTTGTAGAAGAGATAGCAACCGCGCTTGAAGCGTTGGATGGGGATGTCAATCTGAGATCGGTAGTTCTGGCTGGCGAAGGGCGATCATTCTGTGCGGGGGCGAATTTCAGTGCAGAGCCTGGGGATGCTGAAGGGATTGTCGAGAATGATGGTAGCTTGTCACCTGCCAGGAGGCTCTATGCAGCCGCCTATCGGATCTTCTCCGTTTCTATACCGACAGTAGCTGCAGTGCATGGTCCTGCTATAGGTGGTGGGTTGGGACTTGCTATGGCTGCCAGTATGCGAGTTACCTGTCTCGAAGCACGCTTTTCTGCCAATTTCGTACGTTTGGGTATCCATCAGGGGTTCGGACTTTCTGCGACTTTGCCGGCACAGCTGGGTCCTTCTAAGGCAGCGATGGTTCTACTTACTGGCCGACGTTTCAATGGGGAGGAAGCGGTGAGCCTTGGGCTTGCAGATATCTGTGTTCCGCAGGATCAGGTGAGACAAGCTGCTATAGATTTAGCTACCGAAATTGCCGAGGGAGCTCCGTTGGCTATCCGTGCGGTAAACTCGACGTTACGTGCCGGAGTGGCCGATGAAGTGCGCAAGGCTACCGAGCATGAAGTGGCCGAGCAGGAGAGGTTGCTGTCCACCGAGGATGCCCTTGAGGGTATAGTTGCGGTAATGGAAAGAAGGCCTGGTAACTTTCAGGGTAGGTAGAGTGGACAGCACCCGATACGCTGTATGGCACTGTCTACACTAACGATAGAGATGCGTCTAATATAGTGGTCAATGCAGAGAGTGCTGTATGGTAGTCGTATAACTATCTGGTAGTAGCATGGAGAGTGGTAGGGTAGAGGAAAGTCGGTGAGTGCATGAGTGTGGAGGCACCGGGGCAAGGACAGTAGAAAGAGTATAGTAGAAAAGGATAGAGGTAGTGGCAAAAGATCAAACTACGAAATCGGTTCCAGAGGATAAACAGCTTGCCCCACAGGAGAGCAAGGCTATAGATTCACTTGATCCAAATAACATAGGGCTCCCCAAAGATGCGCTTAGTAGACTTGCAGAGCTGAGAACCCATGATGGCAAGGCGGGGTTGTTCACCTCCGATCTGTCGGTCAATGAATTCTTACTCGTCAAGGAGGCTGGGTTCAATCCAAAAGGTCTGGTATTTGGTAGTTCAATTTACCATATCGGCCTTCAGGGGCGTTCGTGGTCGAAAAACAGAGAACTGAACAAATTGTCGCAGGCAATGTATACGGCCAGAGAGTTGGCTATGTCTCGTATGGAGGCTGAGGCAAAGGTATTGGGAGCGGATGGAGTCGTGGGAGTACGCTTGGACGTGAATTTCTATGACTGGGGTCCTCACTCTGCCGAATTCATAGCTATAGGCACCGCCATCGAGTCCAACGATCATCCGGGGAGTTGGCGAAATACCCTGGGAGCTCCGTTTACCAGTGATCTGTCGGGGCAGGATTTCTGGACGTTGGTTCAGTCTGGATATATGCCGTTGGGGATGGTAATGGGTACCTGCGTGTATCATGTAGGACATAGGAGTCTTGGCGGCGTGCTTGCTCAATCAGCCAGTAACAGCGAGCTGGTTCCTTTTACTCAAGCGCTCTATGAGGCCAGAGAGCTTGCGATGACCAGAATGCAGGATGAGGCTGAGCGCCTGGGAGCCGAAGGTATCGTAGGTGTGCAGATGGTCGAGAAGTCGCATTTCTGGGGTAGTCATGTGATAGAGTTCTTTGCCATAGGAACGGCTATCAGGCCGATCAGGAGCGACCATGTCATAGCAAAGCCACAGATGATGCTGTCTTTGGATCGTTAAGGTAGTCGGGGACAGGCTACTGGTATGAATGATGCGAGAGTAGTGCCACCGGGCGACTCTGATGATTCTGTAGACCGTCATGATTCTGACGCCTCGGAGATTGATGAGGTTTCGGAGATTGATGAGGTTACAGTATCGGCTGATGGCAGGTCGCGAGGAGCTTGGGGTTCCGGCCTGTCCGTACCTGAGTTGGCAGCCATTCGAGGTGTCGGTTTCCAGCCATTGGGACTGGTGTTGGGTACATCCGTATATCGTATTGGTACTTTTAGCTCGATGAGGGGAACGGTTATAGCGGGTGGTCAGGGAGCATATGGCGGGTCGGGAGCACCTGGATTTTTTGGGGGAGGATCCATGATGAGTATGGGAGGTTATGGTGGCGGAGGGGCGACTGGAGCAGATGTAGAGCAGGATTATTACGAACACGGTATTATATCGGCTGCAAGTACGGCTATGCAACGGATGATCGATGAGGCCAGATCATTTGGTGCTCATGGTGTAGTCGGAGTGAGGCTGAAGTTGAAAAAGATATCGACTCCGGTAGTGGGCATAGATTTTTATGCAACCGGCACTGCCGTCATGGCTCCCGGCTCCCCATTGCTCGGTATGCCCTTCACCTCTCATCTGTCTGGGCAGGATTTCGCAAAGTTGCTTATGTCAGGCTATGCCCCATCGGCCCTGGTGGTTGGTATTGCGGCCGTACGTGCTTATGCTGGATGGCAGGCATCTTATCAGGCTCAATCTTGGGGCAACACTGAGGTGTCTCAGTTCAGCCGGGTGCTGGATGAGTGCGTGTCTATGGCGATATCTCGTATGGAGGATCAGGCTGCGTCAGTCGGCGATGGTGTCGTCGGGGTGGAAGTTGATCTATCTTCAGCCGGGATGATGGGAGGAAGCTTTCTGGAGGCTACTGTCACCGGAACAGCTGTTGTGAAGTTTGATCCTTCTACAGGTGATGATCCCCTGGCTACACTACCTTTACCTGTTATGCGGCTGGCCGATCGGAGGAGGTTGTCATGAATATACCCTCTGGGCAGAGCCCGCCGGGTTCGTCGGTAGGCCAGGGTTCACCGGGTAACGGGGATGCTACAGGTGGGCATGCAGCCGGCGCAGGCGGAGGAGCCCATTTGAGCTCTCGCGCCATAGAAGCGTTGGAAGGTAAGCTCGGGCTTTCGGCAGCATCCAAGCGTGCCCCCCAAGAGGTATCCGAGAGTACTCAGAACCAGGAGTATTTTGATCTTTACTTTGGCAGTTGGTCAAAAGCTCATGGCACATCACAGCGTAATATGGGAGGAAGGGCAGGTTCTAAAGGTGCCAGTAGGGCAGGTAGTAGCAAATCCAGCAGTAGTGCTCCTGTGTCCGGTAGGGGGTTTTTCTCCTCTGATCTGAGTGTAGACGAGGCAGTCGTAGTAAGGCAGACCGGTTATGAGCCTATATCGTTTGTGATTGGTTCATGCGTGTATCATACTGGTATGCCCATGGGTGTTACTTATGGCCAGGCCCTGTGGGCAGGAGGTGGACAGGGTCAGGGTTGGGGGTCAGGTCAGGGGTCGCCATGGGCAGGAGGTGGACAGGGCTCTGTTCAGAGCTACGGAGGACAGGGCCAGGGTAGTACATCTGGTATAGGTATGGAGATCGGCATGCTCTCTACCGCTATGCATGATGCTAGAAGTACATCCTTGAAGCGGCTTGCAGATGAGGGGAGGCGTGTCGGCGGATCGGGAGTGGTAGGAGTAGAACTGCTGGTAAGCTTATTTTCAGCGGGGGATGACACTCTGTCGACCAGCCGATTCCTTGCACTTGGAACAGCCATAAGAGGTGAATACGACCGGGGTGTTGCCGGTAGTGGTCGTGCAGTAAGTCATTCAGCTGGCCATGGGGGCATGCATGGTCAGGGTACGAAGTTTTTCTCCAGTCACCTGAATGGGCAGGATTTTTACCTGCTGCTAAAGGCTGGCTACATGCCGGTCCAGGTCGTCATGGGCTCGTGCGTCTATTATGTGCGAACCAGAAACTTTGCCACTATGACCAATATGGCGAACATGGAGATAGAAGCGTATACCCGTGCCCTGTATGATGCTCGTGAACGTGCCATGGATAGGATGCAAAAGGAAGCTGCCGCATGCGGTGCCGATGGTGTAGTCGGGGTAACCGTCGAGGAGTCATCTCGCGGGTGGGGAGGTAGCCATACTATAGAATTTTTTGCAATGGGGACAGCCATAGTGCAGGTGGCTAGAGAGCACATAAAATTGTCTCCCAAGCTTACAGTTCCGCTGGAAGACGAGATAGTCCGTACCTCTCCTACAGCCATGCATAAAGAACGAGACTGACCGGTCATACGGCTTTTATTCGTAGTCGAGATGACGACCGGATAAACATGTTAGCGATGTAGTTCCGCTGCATGCTGAGCCTTTAAATAGCGTGACATTATCTGGCTGGTGGGAACCCATGGTTATTTGCGGGACAGACTACGAGTACTTTTTGATCTACATAATGACGCATTTTGTAGCGATAGGATTACTCATTCGTCCGGTTAATTGATATTGTAACTATAGCAATACTTTGCGTATAAAAGTATAATAGTTTGTGAGGTTGTAATACTCAGGCCTCTGTGTATTGAAGAAGATAGTTACCTTAATAATGCTATGGTATGCCGGGAGAGTGGGGTAGATATGGTACCAGTTGGATGTCGTAGATCATGCTAAAGGCTGGACGTGGTCTGGTGGATCCTGGCGAGTACAAGGATATATCACGGACGGATAACCATTCAGCTGAAGATGCTGATCTCTCGGATGAAGTAGATATAAATACTGATACACCAGGTCATTCAGCTTACTCTGCTACGTACAATGGGAGTCTGAACAATGGGGGCATGAACAATGGGAGTCTGAATGGTGAACACGAGCAACCGACTTCCATCTACTCGAATGATCGTCCCCAAATGGATCCGCTTATACATTACCGTATTCAGCACGTCAGGATAGGTTTCGCCACTACCATTCTGGTAATTGCTGTAAGTGCCTTTTATGTGCTTACAAAAGGGCATTTCAGCGTACTTTTCGTCGTTCTGATGGGAGTTACCGTTGTGGCCATGCTGGGTGTGCTGGCCGTTCTGTATGGCAGGAGAAGGGCGTTCAATGGGTTACCTTTGAAGAGAGACGAAGCTCTTATGGACGCCTGGTCGCTGGTGGATATCGCAATTATTGCAATAGCAATAGCATTTACCGGTGGCGCTGAATCCAGGATATACCTGGTCTACTTTATCTTGCTGCTGTTCCTGGTCAATAGTGCGTCATCGCTCTACAAGCGGGTTGCCTTTGCGGCGTTGGCTATAATTTCGTATGTTGCGGTTTTGGGTGCAACCGGGTGGCATATTTCGACACCAGATGCGCTTGAGAGAATTGGGTTACTCGTCATTGCAGCCGGTGCGGCAACTGCGCTATCCAGTGAGTTTGTAAAAGAATTCCAGGCACATAGAAGCGTACTGGAGCGTCAACTGGAAAATGACCGCTTACAGGTCACGCGCTTCAAGTCTATGGTGCAGCAGGCTCCGGAGGTAATTATTACGATCGACAAAAATAATCGTATCGACGGTATGAATGCTCGCGCAGAGCTTATGTTTGGATATAATGAGTCCCAGTTAATAGGGAGGGATATTTCACTTCTGATACCA
>JAMCPC010000069.1:0-2642 GCA_023379725.1 Actinomycetota bacterium | reverse complement strand
GAGGAGCCAGACGAGTCGGATAACCAAGAGGAGGTAATGCGCGAAATACGTATGGTCATGGTAAGGGACGTTACCAAGCAAAAGGAGCTTGAATCAGAGATAGAGCGATCGCTGACCCATGATCAGCTCACCGGCCTACCTAATAGGATGTTTTTGGTCAATTATCTGAACAGTTTGAACGGCTTGATTACCGGGAACCGGTCTACGAAATTGAGTGAAAAGGTTGATTACACTATGGCGATAATTTATATTGACATAGATTCATTCAAAACGGTCAATGACACCAAAGGAAGGGACATTGGAGACCGGATTTTGAAAGAGGTTGCTGCTCGGCTGGAAGCCCAGGTAAAACCGGGGCATATTATCTCTCGGTTTGATGGAGATGAGTTTGCAGTACTTGCAGACGATGTCCTTGATCGTGACAGTGCGGTTGGATATGCGCGCCATTTGCTTCATGTGTTTGATACCCCATTTGTAGAAGATGACCTTACTATTCCTCTCAGTGCTCATATAGGAATTAAGCTCGTCCGTTCCGGTGAATCCAATGAAGAGGCCATAAGCGATGCGGCTGTTGCATTGTACAATGCCAAGAAGCGTAGTGACGGCAGGATATCGGTCTTTACGGAAGATTTTTTGGCTACGATAAAAGACAACCTATCTATCGAGTATGATCTGCGTAATGCAGTGCAGGATAGGCAGTTTTTCCTGATGTACCAACCTATAGTATCGCTAGCTACCAGGGAAACTACCGGTTTTGAGGCTCTTGTCAGATGGAATCACCCAACGAGAGGAATTGTTCCACCATTGACGTTTATTCCGTTGGCTGAGCAGTCTGGCAGTATACACGAGTTGGGGCAGTGGGTGCTGGAAGAGGCTTGTATGCAGATGGCAGAGTGGCATAATTCGTTTCCTGGAGCATCCAATATGTCCATATCTGTAAATGCATCCAGCCAACAACTGGCATCAGATGGAATTATTTCACAGGTGGCCGACGTTCTGGAAATATCTGGTCTGCGATCGGATAAATTGGTTATTGAAATTACTGAATCAAGCTTGATCTGGGATATAGATCAAGTTGTCAGGAGGCTGGAAGCCATGAAGGAGATGGGAGTAAGGATATCCCTGGATGATTTTGGCACCGGATATTCCTCACTCACTTGGCTCTCGCAATTGCCTATAGACATCGTGAAGATTGACAAATCGTTTGTAGATAGAATAGGCACACAGGATGATGCCATAATTTCAGCTATCTTGTATGTAGCAAGCGAGTTTGGCCTGGCTGTTGTTGCTGAAGGGATAGAGCACGAAGAGCAGTCCGAGAAGCTCTTATCTATGGGCTGCAAGCTGGCTCAGGGATACCTGTTTGCCAAGCCACTGCCGGCAGCTGATGCTCGACAGTTGGCTACCTCTCCGCACTAATTGGTTGGTGCAGCTGTAGCTAGGTAGCTGCAGAACCATACACGGTGGTGAATGTTTTCTTAATTTTTGTGATGCTCGGTGTTCTGGTATTGGCTGGCGGTATCACCCAAGGCCATAGATATTCCCCATCTGGCATGAAAGTCCTTTCCGGGCTCCAGCTCTGTGATGTCGGCATGTGTTTGTAGCGCATTGGCAGGACACGTCATTGGTTCCAGAGCAATCATTCTCCTTCTCTCGCTCTTATTTGGCAGGGTGTCTGCCGTGAATACCTGAACATATTTGAATGACGAATCCATCCAGAGTGTTACCTGTCGTTCGGCACCTACAGGCTCGAATTTCACTCTGGCCATGCCGTCAGCATCGCGTTGCAATCCTGTGTATGCAGTATCGAGAGACATATCTCCTATAAGCGTGGGTGTCCTGAGGTCGTACTGACTGCCGGTCACATCGTGTTGTCCTTCTGGAATCATCCTGTCGTCTACAGGCAGTACCACAGACGCCGGAACCATGATTCTGCAGCCATCCAAGTCATGCCTGCCTGTCGAAAGGTATGGATGGAATCCTATGCCGAATGGAGCGGTCTCCTCTCCCGGCGTTGAAGCTACCACTTCTACCGATAGGCCAGACTTGGTTAGCCGGTACTCTATCTGTATCTCAAGCCACCAGGGATAGGCTGGCTGAGGTGCCAGGCGGCATTGTAGGCGACAGTAATTCTGGGTAGCGGTTACCAGATCCCACAGGTAATATCGTAAAAGGCCGTGTATTGCGTTGTGTCTTTCAGGCTCGTTTATGGCTGCTGTACCGGATTTGTCCCCGAAGGTATATTTTCCGTCGCGTAATCTGTTTGGCCATGGTGCCAGTATCTGCCCTTTTGCCGACTGGCAGATTTCATTCTCGCTAAATCCATCAATGACAGGTGCTCCACTTACGTCATAGCTACGTAAGGTTGCTCCTACTTGAGTGATTATTGCGCGCTGGTCACCGTAGGCAATTTCATACTGCTTGCCGGACAGTGGCAGTGGAGGTGACGGTGGCTTTTCTACCGATGTCATCTTACCCGATTTGCCGAATGTCGCGTTATTCATAGTGTGTAACTATTAGTGTATACTATAAACTGGATCCAATTAACCTTGGAATTGTGCATGGTGGTCGTAGCTCAGTAGGTTAGAGCATCTGGTTGTGGCCCAGAAGGTCGGGGGTTCAAGTCCCCTCGGCCACCCTCT
>JAMCPC010000068.1 GCA_023379725.1 Actinomycetota bacterium | reverse complement strand
TTCTCTATAGTAATATAATTCATGCCCAGTTCGTGTCCGATCGACTCATCTGGTATTACGCATCGAACTTACCAGTCATCACTTGTGTTGCGTCAAGGAATGAGTGTATTGGCTGATTGTGAAGAATCGTGTATTTTACATTATGCAGCACAGCATGACAGCTTTGACACATCACGATCAAAGCTCTGTGCGGCGAGTTTTATACTCTCTGCCATGGTGAGGTAGGGATAAAACGTGTCAGCTAACTCGTCCACTGTGATATTGTGCCGGATAGCCAGTACAGCACTCTGTATAATTTCGCCAGCATTTTCCGATATTATTGATGCACCCAAGAGCTGTCTGGTGGCAGCATCAGCTACAAGTTTTACTAGTCCCGCTGTGTCATGATTGACCAACGCTCTTGGTACGGCTGACAGTGGCAGTACCGATACGACTATGTCTCTTCCGGATTTGCGAGCCTGCGATTCTGTGATTCCGGCAGATGCAATTTGTGGCAGCGTGAAGGTGACCCGGGGAAGCCCTCTCAGGTCTATCTCTCTACCGGCATCCAATAGTGCATTGTCCACTGCCAATACTCCCTCGTATGCAGATACATATACAAATTGTGGTGCCCCAGTTACATCTCCTGCTGCGAATACCCTGCTATTAGTAGTGCGCAACCGGCTGTCTACAGCTATGGCTCCGGTAACTCCAGTCTCTATTCCGGCAGATGCCAGGTCAAGCTCCTCTGTGTTTGGTCGCCTACCGGTTGCCACCAAGACCTTATCGACAGGTATTACAACTTGTTTGCCTGCTACAGAAATGTAGATGTCGATATGGTCTTTTGCCTGATTTACCTTTAGTACCTGAGCGCCGACATACACCGAACCTCCCTGGTCGGTGATGACCTGAGACAGAACAGCCGACACCTCCGGCTCTTCAAACGGTGCAATACGATCGGCTATGTCTATGAATGTGACAGATGACCCGACATGCTGGAAGAACTGTCCCAACTCCAGTCCGATAGCATTGGCCCCTATCACCGCCAAGCGATTGGGGACATCTTTAAGGTCGAGAGCAGTGGTGGAGGTGAGGTAATCGGTATCTGACAGACCCGGGATGGGGGGGATAGCCGGGGATGCCCCGGTGGCAATGATGAATACCCTGGCGGAGATGGAATCACCATTCACCTCTATTGTGTGAGGGTCAGTAAACCGAGCAGCACCCCGGATCACCTCGAAGCCATAATCGGCAATCAGATCTGTATACTTTGCCTTCCGCAGATCCGCCACCAGAGCGTCCTTTTGGGCAACTACAGCTCCAAGATCGATTGACCCAGTGCTTGTCGATATACCCTCTATTGGGTGGTGACCGTATTGCCAGTAGGCCTCACCTGCCCTCAACAGAGCCTTTGATGGTATGCATCCTATGTTTACACAAGTACCACCTATAGTGCTCTTTTCTACTACAGCGACGTGATAACCGGCTTCAGAGGCTTTTATAGCTCCGGCGAATGCAGCAGATCCCGCGCCAATAATAATCAGATCGTAATCGGTATGTGATTCTTTGTTATATGTATTTTCTGTCTTTACCGATTTTGCCAATGTGTTCTCTTGCAGCTTCTGATTAGATGTATGTTTCTGTACGCTGATTTCTCCAGGACGGTATCCGGCAGCCCGTACAGCATCCTTCAGGGCAGAGTCGCTTACTCCGGCTGTCCATGTAAATCGAGCCTCTCCCTTCTTCCAACTCGCCTCGATCTCGTTTACACCAGCCTCTTCGAGGGCAGTTTTTATATGATGTTCGCAATCGTTGCAACTCATTCCTTCTATCTTGATTAAAGCTCTTTGCCCTTTTCCAAAAAGTTCTGGTGAATCAGCCATCTTGCATCTCCCTTTCCTGTTCTCTTTCTCTGCCGATCTGGGCTAGCACCTTGATGCCGTCCTCAACCTGCCACTTGGGCTGTCCAGCTGAGCCAATGTGGTACTAGCCAATTCGGTACTGCATACAACTGAACCATTTGAAACGGCATAGGTTTTACCTGGATCAATGTAATTATACACCTTCCAGTAGAGTGGAATGTCAAGAGGATATTCTAATATTGATTATAAATTATCTGGCTGGAGAGAATTTATAGTTATTTTCGGGATAGGTCACTAGTTGGTTTAGCCGTTGGTCGATTGTGGACGATATGAATTGCGTTATGCCCGCAATCGGATTTTTGCTGTAAATATCCGAAAAGAATCCTGCTGCGATTAAGCGACGTGCAGTGTCAGTGTCGACCCCTCTGCTCTCCAGGTAGTAGATCTGTTCAGGATCGATAGGGCCGGTAGAGGAGGCGTGGTTACAGTGGACATCGTTTTCCTCTATCGTCAGGTTGGGTACAGAATCAGCCTTAGCCTGCTCGGATAGTATTAGATTACGATTAGTCTGGAGAGCATTACTTCCTTTGGCACCTGGCCTTATCTCGATCAACCCGCTGTACACAGTACTCGAATGTCCCCCTGCAATCCCGGTAAAGAGTAAGTTGCTTACAGTATGTCGTGCACTGTGTGTCTGTATGGTTCTCATGTCTTTTATCTGATTGTCTGTGGCAATATATGCTGACATGAGCTCACTGGATCCGCCCTCACCAGCCAGGGTAGACGTGGTCAACGTCCTTGCATAGGATCCACCCACAGATACCCCCAATGATCGTAGCTGAGCATTCCTTCCCACGGTACTTTCGAGGTAGCCAATTTGCCAATGCGAATCAGGCAACAACTGAATGTTGGCATAGTTCAAGGAGGCATCGTCATCTATGCTCATCAAGGTAGCTGGCACAAATAACTTCTGGCTTCCGCAGTCATCTGGTGCTTGAATGAGTATTTCTACTACTGATGCCTCTGCGTGCTTTCCGATATTGATACTGAGAGTGGAAAATGAGGTGGACATCTCTACATCTTGGTTATCTCCGTTTTGGCTATTTGGTTGACCATCCGGCTGAGCAATTTCCGTTGGGCAAGAAGAAGAGATGTTGACTACTACTATCGGGTATTCTACGGATGTGTCTGGGGCTATATTGAGTGCAACTGGCCCTAGTCCGTAGGCGCTGTTCATCAGGCGAAATATGTCTTGTTGGTGCAAGTTGTCCAACGATTCAATTCCTTTGGGCATCTCTTTGGGGAGTGGAGTAATTGAGATTCCATCAGAGCTCAACAGATGACCCTCTCTCTTGTTCGCTTGCTGGATGTCTTTAGCTATCGAGATACTGCCAGCACTCAATGGGTCACCGGATTTACCATCACCCGACATACCATTCATATCGACAACAATCCCATCTTGCTCTGTCGCTATGCATATCCCGTCATACATCATGACAAGGGCAGCTCGGTTGCTCACTACCTGTGAAGCAATGTGACCGCAATAGTCGACATATGCACCGACATCCAGAGATGTCTTTATTTGCCCCTGTCCATCTATCTGGCTTGGGCTTGGGCTCTGGTTTTGGTTCGATGATTCATGCTCGTATGCTCTGTAAGTATCAGCTTGGACAAGGGTATCGAAGTCAAGTGAATCTATAATGCTGTAGCGCCAGATCTCCTCTGACTCCGATGGTCTTTCCGCGTTGGCAAGTCTTCCCAGCGCCGACTCGCTTCTCTCGGAGATCCAACTGTTTTTATGTAATATCGGTCTGAAGTTCTTTAGATGCATATTTTGGTATTGGGGGAGTGAATTGCCTGCTTCCAATCTACTTATTTGGTTTTATCCGTAGAAACATCTGATATTTCGTCCAATCCCTGAGCCAGTGCGTTCCAAGCTAGGATGGCACACTTTATTCTTACCGGGAAGCGGACGACCCCCTGTAATGCCGCCAATTCACCCATGGCATCCAGATCCAGATCCATCTGGGTATCATCGGTAGAATCCTCCAACTTGGATTCATGTATCGACATCAATTTTTTGAAATCAGATATGATCTTCCTGGTTTCCTCTACAGTCTTGCCTTTGACAGCCGCTGACATAAGTGATGCCGATGATTGGCTGATCGAACACCCCTGCCCCTCTATTCGCACATCTTCAAGTACGCCATTATTTTCCAGCAGGTATACTACTACCTCGTCGCCACAGAGGGGATTGTATGCCTCCACACGTTGCGAAGGTGGTACCTCCATGCTTCCGCGGTTACGCGGGTTGCGATAGTGATCGAGAATAATCTCCCTGTACAGGTCTTCAAGTCCTGAGCTGCTCATAATTTTATCTCTTTCAATCCTGCTGTTTTATCCACATCCGGTTAGCCGTTTCCTTCAAATCCATTCCTCTTATACCTGCAAATCCAGTCACTCCATCCCATCTCGTCCAAATCCAGTCCTCCCATCTCACCCCATCTCATCCAAATATGCTAGCTGCTTTGGACAACGCTTCAATCAGTCTATCGGCATCGGAAGTGTCGTTGTATAGGTAGAAGGAGGCTCTGGCGGTAGCGCTGGTTCCCAACCTGCGCATCAGCGGCTTCGCACAGTGATGGCCTGCCCTTATGCATACATTGGATTCGTCGAGTACTTGAGCGAGATCGTGAGGATGGATATCTTTTAGTGCCAGGGAGATTACGCCTCCCCTGTCCTCGGTGATATCAGGTCCCATGATGGTAATGTCCCTGCCAAACGTGTCTTTGAGCGAGTCGATGGTATATGCGGTCAATTCAGCGTCATGACGGCATATATTATTCATCCCTATGTTGTCCAGGTACTCTATTGCAGCGGTAAGCCCTACCGCCTCTGCAATGGGTGGAGTGCCAGCCTCAAAGCGTGTTGGTATTTCAGCCGGTACTATACCCTCGAATTTCACATCAAGAATCATCCCGCCTCCACCCATAAATGGGGGCATTGAATCAAGCAATTCTGCCTTACCCCATAGTACGCCCACGCCGGTCGGCCCGAGCATCTTGTGTCCACTAAATGCAAGAAAGTCACAGCCGAGTTCTTTAACGTCCACATGAGCATGGGGAACCAACTGAGCTCCATCGGCAACCACGATTGCACCGGCACTATGTGCTGCATCAGCTATTTTTTTGAATGGCGGTATCGTGCCAAGTACGTTTGACATCAGAGTGCAGGCTACGAGTTTCGCTCCGTCGACCATCTCTTCCAGGTTGTCCAGGTCGAGCAGGTAATCGTCTCGCATAGGTATTACCCTTAGCTCTACCCCCCGCTCCTTGTGAAGCATAATCCAAGGTACGAGGTTCGCATGGTGTTCTATCTCAGTAACTACTACTACATCCCCTTCGTTCAGCCTATGCATACCCCACGAATAGGCGATTAAGTTGATTGCTTCTGTGGCATTCTTGGTGAATACTATCTCCCTTGCAGGGTCAGGGGCACCAACAAACTTGCCTGCGGTAATTCTTGCATTTTCATACAAGCGGTCAGCCTCCTCTGCCAGCTTGTATACACCTCTGTGTACATTTGCGTGGCTGTAATTGTAATAACCTGACATGGCATCTATGACGCATGAAGGGCGCTGAGAAGACGCAGCAGAGTCAAGGTATACAATTGATTCCCCATGAAACCCTTTGGAGAGCAGTGGAAAATCTTGTTTGATGCGCTCTATGTCGAGCTGCGTTGTAGCGGTTGCTGTATCTGTATCTGTATCTGTATCTGTCATGGTCCTATCTTAAATGTATTCTTATCTTAATTTTTGTTGCTCCCAGTGTCTCTCATCCTCTATCCCACCTTTCATATCCGCTGCTGTCTATCTCCATAGCCAGTTCGCTACCACCGGTAGCTACCACGGTGCCGTTTACGATCACTGCCGTTCTATCGGGCTCTATCAGCTCGAGAAATTTAGCGTAGTGGGTGACGATTACCGTGCTCATCTGCGGGCGATGTTCCATAATCGATTTTACTCCAGATGCCACCGTGGTCAGTCCGTCTACGTCCAGGCCTGAATCGGTCTCGTCCAGTATTGCCAGGTCCGGCTCCAGCAGGGCCATCTGGAGTATCTCATTTCTCTTGCGCTCTCCGCCCGAAAAACCCTCATTCAGATGGCGAGTGGCGAATTCATCATTCATTCCCAGCTTTTTCAACCACTCCATGATCTCCAAACGTATTTCCAGAGCGGATACTTCGGTGGTTCTACGTGCTGATACAGCCTGTTTCAAGAACTGTATGACGGGTAGCCCTTCGATGGATTCGGGGTGCTGGAAAGCCATAAATATACCGGACTTTGCCCGTACATCCGGTGGCCAATTCGTAATGTCCTCCCCCTTGTATATAATTTTGCCGGCGCTGACTACGTACTCCGGATTGCCCAGTATGGTATTTGCAAGCGTAGATTTTCCGGATCCATTCGGCCCCATGATGGCTATTATCTCTCCCTCTTCTACCTGCAGGTCGATGCCATGAAGTATTTCCTGTGTTTCCGTACCTGCGTGTAGTCCTGATATATCCAGTAGGGGTACGGTATTGCCTGGTAATTCTCTTGGATTACCCGATGAGGCTGCCTTGTCGAGCCCTTTGTTTTCAGATGCCATACTTATCTATTCTAGGGGATTGGAGATCATTTACACAACAGTGATTAGAAAAAATAATGCTTTGCCAAACTAAGTTGGATGGACTAAGTTGGTATATAGATGACTGATCAATGGAATGCGACTGGAGTAAATGTGTCCATGGGGTCTATGCAATCATTGGTCACGCTCGTGGAAGAGACCACCTTCTCGATAAGTGAACCCAATGGGGATATCTTGCAAAACAGCGCTCAAGGGCTCTTTTTCAGGGATACCAGACTGGTTTCGCGTTATGAAATAGCTGTTAATGAGAGCAGGTTAGAGGGACTCGGTGTCTCCAGTAGCGAACCATTCTCGGCCGTATTCGTTTCCAGGCCATTGCCACCGCCGGGAGGTGCTCCGCCAACGCTACTGGTCACCAGGGCACGCCATCTGGGTAATGGAATGAGAGAGGATATCGAGATACGCAATTTTAATGATGAACCTACCTATTGTTCGCTCGATATTATGCTTTATTCCGATTTTGCTAATTTGTTTGCAGTGAAGGAGGGGAGAGCTGGAGATTCAGGTCAAGATATCAGCCTTGATACGAATGAAGATAGGATGGTGTTCTCTTTTCGTCATGGTGCCTTTTCCAGGGGAACCGGAGTAAAGTTCTATCCGCTGCCGACGAGAGTTAGTAGAGATGTGGCCAGTTTTGAAGTAATCGTGCCAGCTAAGGGACACTGGAATCTGTGTATAGAGGTGCATCCTATTATGGATGGTAAGGATATACAGCCAAGGTATACATGCGGCAGTCCTATAGAGAACGCAACTCCATCGGAGCGCTTGGCAAATTGGAGAAAGTTGGTTCCTCAGGTCGATAGCGGAAGTCAGTCATTTAACAGAACTATAAACAGAAGTGTGGAGGATCTGGGTGCCCTTCGTATCTTTGACCCAGATTATCCTGACAGAGCTGTAGTTGCTGCCGGGGCACCGTGGTTTATGACTGTATTTGGCCGCGATTCTCTTATAACGGCGTGGATGTCTCTCATATTCGATTCAGATATGGCGCTTGGTGTAGTACAGACCCTGGCACGCTTTCAGGGGAAGGAGGTCAATCCCAGGACAGAAGAAGAACCTGGTAGGATACTTCATGAAATGCGTTTTGGAGAGGCCGCTTCACTCTCACTGGGAGGTGGTTCAATCTACTATGGAACGGTAGATGCTACTCCACTCTTTGTCATGCTGGTGGGCGAATTGTTGCGCTGGGGAATGGCCAAGGAGGCCATTGAAGATATCCTCCCCAATGTGGATAGAGCTATAGACTGGATAGAGCGATTTGGCGACAAGAATCGGGATGGTTATGTGGAATACATGCGTCAGACTGACAGGGGTCTCAAAAATCAGGGTTGGAAGGATTCATGGGACGGGATCAGATATGCCGATGGGAGAGTAGCTGAGCCTCCAATATCACTCTGCGAGGTACAGGGCTATGTATATGCCGCCTATCGTGCCAGAGCAAGGATTGCCAAAGTGTGGGGAGACGAAAATTTGTGGCAGATATACAGTGCTAAGGCTGCCGACCTGAAAGAGCGATTCAACAGAGATTTTTGGTTAGAGGATAAAGGGTGGTATGCAGTCGGCCTTGATGCGGACGGTCATCCCATAGATTCCCTTACGTCTAATATAGGCCATTGTCTGTGGACAGGTATAGTAGACGAGGATAAAGCCGGTGAAGTGGCCAAGAGGTTGTTAAGTTCGGATATGTTAAGTGGATGGGGAATCCGCACCCTCGCTGATTCCATGGGGGGGTACAACCCTCTGAGCTATCACTGCGGTTCGGTATGGCCTCACGATACTGCAATAGCTGCTGCAGGATTAATGCGTTATGGTTTCACCGATCAGTCTGTGGAGGTAATATCGTCTCTCCTGGATGCAGCGGAACGTATGGGGGGGAGGTTGCCGGAGCTGTATAGTGGTTTGGCACGTAGCGAGCTGGATACCCCTATTCCTTATCCCACCTCGTGCTCTCCGCAGGCATGGGCATCAGGTGCCCCGCTATTGTGCCTGCGGAGCCTGCTCGGACTAGAGCCGCTAGCTACTTCTGGAGAGATATGGGTGAAACCAGTGTTGCCTCCCGGAATGGATTACCTCAAGGTCATCGGTATTCCAATTGCTGGTACTCGAATTACCATTGATACCGATGGGCAGAATACATCAGTAGATGGCCTTCCTTCGGGCATGGAGCACCGTACCGGATTCAGGATGGTCAATCAGAATCTTGACTAGAGGCTTTCTTGGATTTACGTGGCTTGAAAGCAAACCACCATATAGCTGCCATCGCGCCTAGTAGTCCAAAGGTAGCTCCCAATGGTTTTCCAACTTTTTTAATTTTACCCTTCATGGCATTAGTTTAGCCTGTCATAGGTGTCCATGCGCCAAGATGAGGGTATGTCGCTCTAAGAGATGGCCACCACCGTGCAAGTTTAGCCTGTCATAAGTATCTATGCGCCAAGACGGGAGCACTTTCGTCAGTGAAGCATCAGAGCGACTGGTGGTTGCATTCTTATCTAATGCATGATATAATAATAGAGACTAACCTGGATTATTAGCTTCGGTTTCGAGGTCGACATCCCCGCGAAAGGGGCCAGGCTCTTTCGCCGACTTTTTTCGAAACCCTCCCCAGAAAAGGGGTTCAGAACATGATTAGATTACAGAAACAACTCGGAGAGAGCTACACCAATGCATCCCCCCAAGAGCTGGATGCCAGGATAGGAGCGGCTAAAGAGCGCTTAGGCGACTCGTTGCTCATACTTGGCCATCATTACCAGCGCGATGAGGTGATGAAATGGGCTGATTCAAGAGGAGACTCTTTGGCGCTGTCAAGATTCGCTGCTGCCAGCAATACTGCAAAGTACATCGTCTTTTGCGGAGTTCACTTTATGGCTGAGGCGGCCGATATCATTACAGGGCCGGATCAGCAGGTGATCTTACCCGATCTGAATGCAGGATGCTCGATGGCCGATATGGCAGATACCGAAGATGTCGAATTGGCCTGGGAGGAGTTCTCACGTGTGGCTGATATAGATAATTTTGTACCGATTACATATATCAATTCAGCGGCCAGTCTAAAGAACTTTGTCGGACGCAGGGGTGGCTCTGTCTGTACGTCCTCCAATGCGCGAGCGGTGCTTTCTTGGGCACTGGAGCCACTGAGGGGTAGTGATTCCAAAAAGGTGCTCTTCGTGCCGGACCAGCATCTCGGACGTAATACGGCCTTCCAGCTTGGATATGAGGCACGAGACATGGCACTGTATGATCCCAGACTTGACAATGGTGGCCTTGACGAACAGGCAATTAAAGAGAGTACCGTTCTTCTCTGGAAGGGGTATTGTTCAGTACATCAGCGTTTTACGGTAGATCAGGTAAAATCGTTTCGCGATGCACATCCAGGTGGTATAGTGGTAGTTCATCCAGAATGCCCCCATGAAGTAGTAGAGCTTGCTGATGCGGTTGGCTCGACGGACTTCATCATAAAAACTATTGATCAAGCCCCTGAGGGCACGGATATAGCTGTTGGAACCGAAATCCATCTGGTCAATCGTCTGGCTAACGAGCATCCAGACAAGAACGTAGTATCACTTGATCCTCTGGTCTGTCCCTGTTCTACGATGTTTAGGATTGATCCGCCGCATCTTTGCTGGGTACTGGAGGGATTGGTAGAGGGGGAGGTTCGAAATAGAATTACTGTAGAGGAAGAAGTAGCTGAAGGTGCACGACTGGCGCTGGACAGAATGCTGTCTATTTCCTAAGAGTGCCTATCCGTTGAATATCTAAATAGCGTGATAAATAGCGTGGTGTTATCCGGCCAGCAATAGGCGTAATTTCACTGCCAGAACCCAGGAAGGTGGGGGTGTATTTGGGACATCTCCAATGGCATATCTATTTGCAGATAGGTTGCGAACAGTGTGCTATGCTTTGTTTTATGGCTACCTTTATCATGTTATCTACGCTAGGACCAGATGGTATGGCTACGCTGAAAGCCAACCCAAGGAGATTGCTGGAAGTGAATTCCGAAGTATCCGAGATGGGAGCAAAGGTGTTGCAGCAGTGGGCAGTCAGTGGGCAGTACGATTTTTGCACCGTCCTGGAAGCCCCCGATCTGGAGACCGTCATGAAGGTGGCAGTTTCACTCGGTGCACGAGGTACTCTGAAGACTCAGACCCTAGCTGCGATTCCTGTGGATAAGTTCCTCAATGCGGTAGAGGGTTAGTGGTTAGTACCACCACTAGTACCACCAGAGGCCTTGATGTCGTCTGCTTGGTCGTATCTCTTCTGCACTGAATGTCCCGGGTAGAATGGCTCCATCGGATATGCGTTTAATCCTGTAGCCGTTGTCTTCTATGGCTGAGATTTCAAAGCCGCGTGACCATGTACCCTGATACCTGTCGCGCACTTCGACATGTAATCCGATCTTGAGTTCGACTGCTTCAGCTGAGTCGTCCATAATTCTTATTGAAGGATTATCCTGTTCATAACTAAGAGCAATACTACCCGCGATCATATGGTATTGGTATCGGCATTCTGAATTATAACTTTAGTAGCGCTACCTTGTCCGCAGGCGGGTATCCAAATAACCTTCCAATGCCACCTTACCCAGCAGGTTCAATTCTTCTGCAACGGGACCTACTATCTCATGGAGTGCACGCGCTAGCTGCCCACCCAGGATCAGTTGTAGACCAGCAACTGCTTCAGCAGAGATATGCGATCCCTTCCGACAGTGCTCGCAGAGTAATCCACCATCGAGAATACTGAATGCCACCAAATTTTCCTTGGAACCACAGTTTGCACACTGATTCACGACTGGCGTGGTACCTTCCAGCGCTAAGGCCTTGAAGAAGAACGCACCTTTTACAGCAGGAGGATTATCCTGATCAATGACGTTTATGGCACCCAGGAGCATCCTGTAGAGAGCTGAGTCATTATGATGTTCCAGAGAGAGCCGATCCGTTACCTCCAGTAAGGCTGCAGCCTGGCTGAGGCGATCATAGTCCTCTTTGACCGCTTGGAAGGGATTGAGTACCTCTACCTGTTGCACTATATCCAGGTCTCTGCCCTTCCAGCACATGATTGAGAGGTGTCCCAGGGGCTCCAACCTACCACCGAATTTGGATGTGGTCTTCCTCACTCCCTTGGCAACCGCACGTACCTTCCCATGCTCTTCAGTCATAAAGGTGACGATTCTGTCAGCCTCCCCCAATTTAATGGTTTTCAGCACTATGCCGCGATCATGATAGCTTGGCATTTTGTCAGTATCGTACTACCATACTGTTAGTCGCTAATCATCTGAAATGGCTTTAGCAAGAAGATCAGCAAACTTTATCTGAGCTGCTTCCCGTCTGGTCGGAATGTGCTCCGTAGGAACGTCCACCCTTTGATATCTCCGCAGTACACGCCTGGCAACACTTGCCTTATGTACTTCATCTGCTCCGTCATATATCCTGGCTGCACGAGCTGCCCTGTACATAGCCTCCAATGGCATATCAGAGGAGAAACCGAGCCCACCGTGGACCTGTATGGCCCTATCGATGACGTTGTATAGGGTCGCCGCTCCATGGTATTTGATCATTGCTATCTCCACTCTTGCTGAAGATGGATCCTCCATATCCATCTTCCAGGCGGCATAGAGTGTAAGCAATCGTGAAGAGGTGATCTCAGCCATGCTCTGCGCCACGAAATCCTGCACCATCTGCTTCTCTGATAGGTAAGAGCCATGGGAATAGCGTGATACTGCCCGTTCGCATAGCATGTCGAAAGCCCTTTGAGCCTGCCCCAGCCATCGCATCGCATGATGGATACGTCCAGGTCCCAATCTTGCCTGGGCGAGTTTGAAGCCGTCTCCTTCTATGCCCAAAAGGTTGTCCAGGGGAACGCGGACATTTTCATATACTATCTCCGTATGCCCCCAAAAACTCCCGGTAGACACATGGGGATGCTCCATAGTAGGAACGTCGCGCACTATGTGGACTCCTGGCGTATCTGTAGGAACGATAATCATGGAGCACCTGTTGTATGGGCCTGCATGTGGGTTGGTAACACACATAACGATTAAAAAGTCCGATATGGATCCATTGGTAGTAAACCACTTATGCCCGTTGATTACCCACTCGCCTCCATCCTTTACAGCCGTAGCCTCCAAAAGGGTAGGGTCCGATCCGGCATTACCCGGTTCCGTCATGGAGAAACCGCTTCTTAGCTTGCCATCAAGAAGCGGATACAACCACTTCTCACGTTGGTCGGTGCGTTCGGTCTGCTCTGTAGCTACGGCTATGAGCTCTGCATTACCTGAGTCGGGTGCATTGTTGCCAAATGCTACAGGAGCCAGAAATGATCTTCCTACTACTTCATTCAGTAGGCCCAATCTGACCTGTCCGTAGCCCATACCACCCAGTTCGGGCGGAAGGTGGGCTGCCCATAGACCCATCTTTTTGACTCTTGCCTGGAGGGGACGAATTGCCTCCAGATAGGTATCGTAGTCTATATCAAGAGTTTCCAGGGGGTATATCTCTTGCTCTATCAGCTCTTTCGCTTGATCCAACTGTCTTTGAAAATCAGGATCGGTCTGAAATGTCCATGCCATGGCTATATGTTACTCTTACTGCACACTTTTTGCCATTGGTGGCTGGCGTTGCTTTAGCGGCCGCGTTGGTTGCGATATAGGTCTATCAGGCGAGAAGTAGCGGCATCGACCTCGCTTTCTCTACCCTGTGATGCGACCCTATCTTTAGCCAACAACGGAGTCAGGCGAGCAGCCATGGCCTTTCCCAGTTCGACTCCCCACTGATCAAATGAGTCTATTCCCCAAATACATCCCTCTACGAACACTGTATGCTCGTAGAATGCTATCAACTGACCGAGCACAGCGGGAGTCAATTTTTTCGCCACTACAACCGTAACGGGTCGATTGCCAGGCATGACCTTATGGGGCACTATTGCCTTACTTACCCCCTCTGCAGCAACTTCGGAGGCATTCTTCCCGAGTGACAACGCAGCCGCCTGGGCAAGGCCATTGGCAAACAGGGCATCATGCTCATCACCGATATCCCTGACTGGTTCGCTGAAAAGTATTATATCTGCAGGGATGAGTTTGGTTCCCTGATGCAATAGTTGGTAAAAGGCATGCTGCCCATTGGTTCCTGGCTCTCCCCAGAATATCTCTCCTGTTTGAATCCCTACCGACGTACCGTCGAGCCGGACAGACTTACCGTTTGATTCCATGGTTAGTTGTTGGAGGTAGGCAGGAAAGCGTGCCATCCTCTCGCTATATGGCAATACGGCATGGGTCTGGGCTCCGTGAAAATTATTGTACCATACATTCAGCATTCCCTGTATTACCGGCATGTTCTTTGAAAGAGGAGCGGTACGGAAATGCTCATCTATGCTCCGAAAACCAGCGAGGAAATCGGTGAACGCTTCTTTGCCAATAGCTATCATTAGGCTGAACCCAATTGCTGAATCGACCGAATAACGTCCTCCTACCCAGTCCCAGAATTCCAACATAGTAGAGACATCGATCCCGAAACGTTCTACCTCTTTCTCGTTTGTAGATACTGCTATAAAATGGCGTGCTACTGCCTCATTTGGGGCACCAAGTCCGTTCAGCAACCATTCTCGTGCTTTGCGTGCATTGGTCAGTGTTTCCAGTGTAGTGAAGGTCTTTGAGCAGATCACAAATAGCGTCTCAGCAGGGTCCAGGTCATGAGTTGCCTGCCATAGTGCGATAGGATCTATATTGGATACGAATCTGACCTTCAGTGCAGGATCGGCATAATCAAGCAGTGCTTGATAGGCCATTGCTGGTCCCAAATCAGAACCGCCTATACCAATGTTTATGATGTTGCGGATTTGCTTACCTGTATATCCGAGCCAGGTGCCAGATCGTATATCATCTGACAATTTACCCATTTTATCGAGCACCCTATGGACTTGTTTGACTACGTCTGTTCCGTCTACGACCAGACTTTCAGTCGCAGGCATACGCAGTGCAACATGGAGGACGGATCTATCCTCTGTAGTGTTTATATGTACACCGGCAAACATGGCACTGACTCTCTCGTGTAATCCTGACCTCTCTGCCAATGCCATAAGAAGATCGATTGTTTCACTGGTCACCAGATGTCTTGAGTAATCAAAGTGGAGGTCACCTACTTCGATATACATATCCGATACTCGGTTCCTGCCAGAATCTCCAGCCAGTAGCTGGCGTAAGTTCAAATCTCTGGTTGAATCGTAGTGTCTTTTTAGTGCAAGCCATTCCTCCGTTTTGTAAATTATCGTATCGTCCATAATTGCCGATCATAGCAGCATGGCAGTCATATGATCATGCATGGATTTGTTACATGCTACGCTTTTGGTGTGACTACTAATCAAATTATGACAGATAATCAACCAAGACTTTTATTGCGCAACGCCGAAGAGGCACTGTTGGATGAAAGGAGAGACTTGACGCCGGAGGAATTGAGCGATCTTGCACGACTTCCCTCCCAGTATGTTGCTGGCCTGGCCAGCCTGGCTCACGAGGTGCGAGTAGATCGTTGCGGGCTGGAAGTAGAGGTAGAGGGGATACTCTCTGCTAAGACGGGTGGGTGCACAGAAGACTGCTCTTTTTGCTCTCAGTCGGCACACTACGATTCGCCGGTAAAGGCCACTCCCTTTTTGGACATGGATGAGGTCATGGCTGCAGCAAAGGAAACAGCCGCTATGGGAGCATCAAAGTTTTGTCTTGTACTTGCGATAAAAGGGCCTGATCAGCGTATCCTGGATAGGATCATAGAGGCGGTAGGTAGGGTGCGTGAGGAATTCGATTTACAGGTAGCGGTAAGTGCTGGGTTGCTGAATGATTCCCAGGCGGCACTGCTTGCCGAAGCAGGAGTACACTGTTACAACCATAATATTGAGACAGCACGATCCTACTTTCCAAATATTGTATCCAGCCATACCTGGGAAGATAGGGTCGAGACCTGTAGGCGAGTAAAGTCACATGGTATGGAACTGTGCTCTGGGGTTCTCCTGGGCATGGGGGAGAGCGACGAGCAACGTATAGAGATGATACTTCAGTTGCGTGATCTTCAGCCTCATGATGTCCCGATCAACTTCTTGAATCCTCGTCCAGGCACCCCTCTGGGGATACGAGATAAAATACCTGCATGGGAGGCGATACGCTGGATTGCCACCTTTCGGCTGGGGTTGCCCGATGTCATACTGAGGTATGCGGGTGGGAGAGAGGTCACCCTAAGAGAGCTACAGGCAATGGGCATTACCTCTGGAATAAACGCACTGATCGTGGGCAACTACCTTACTACTATGGGTAGAGATCCGAAGGAAGATATAGCTATGCTGCAGGACATGGCAATGCCGGTGGGTGTCATCGAGTCGGCAATATAGCGATTAGCTGCATATGTCTAAGCAGTCTCGACAACCCGACGACACCTCTGACTCACTCGGAGATGCTCACTCGGGTAATGCTCGCCCCGATAATGCTCACTCGGGTAATGCTCGCCAGTCATATGGCACAGAGTCCGGATACTGCCCGGGTTGTGGTAGGCCGGTAGCAGAGTGTAATGGATGCCTACCAGAGTTTGATCCACCAAGATTTTGCCCACAATGTGGGAAACGGATGACCGTCAAGGTAGCTCCTACTGCTGTCTATGCTGTTTGTAAAGTACATGGAGAATTGCGATAAGTGGAATGAGACGCTGGAGCGAGGAACGCAAATAGGACTGTAGCACCAGTCGCCCGTTATCCATCACGGACGTGTGGTATCAAGGTAAGTGAGATATTCGCTGATACTTCGGAGAACGAGATGCAGTTAAGATCCGGAGATCGTATAGTTGGAAGCATACGACCAACTCTTACGATGGATTTTAGTCAGACCATGCTCTGCCAGGGCTTCGACATGTGCCCTGGAATGATAGCCTTTGCAGCTGGCCAGGTCATAGGCAGGATAGAGTGAAGATAGCGTCAGCATCATCCTGTCTCTTGTGACCTTGGCAAGTATAGATGCCGCGGCGACAGAAGCACATGTAACGTCTGCATGTGGTAATACCTCTGTATATATATGAGGTTGCGATACCCTGTCCATGAAGTCGATCGTTGTGTCCATGAAGTCGATCGTGCCATCCAGGATGAGTGCACTTGGACGTAATTCAGCAGGCAATTTCTGATATGCCCTGTTTGCTGCAACACCGAGAGCGGCAGTCATACCCAGTTGGTCGCATTCATCGTTGGTGGCATGGCCGATCGACCAGGTAACGCACCAGTTGCTGACAGTAGGAAAAATCGACTCCCTTGCTTTTTCTGAAAGCTGTTTCGAGTCTCGCAATTTATCTGGCACTTGTGTACATGTACTATCCACTACCGCTATACCGATAGTCAATGGACCTGCCCATGCTCCACGCCCTACTTCATCCACGCCACCAACCAACTTGTAACCTCTGTTGATCAGCGACATCTCTGCTGAAAGACCTGGCCTGTCCTTTTGGCCGACCATGTTGAACCGATTATCTCCTCGCCGATCTTCTGACTGGTCTCCTGATTGCTCTCCTCGTCGACCTCCTGACCGGCCTCCATACAGATCTCCTGATTGCTCTCCTCGTCGACCTCCTCACTGCTCTTCTGATGAAACTCATGTATTATGTCTCCTGGGTAAGATAGGTTAACACTACATCGATACAACCTAGCATAATACCTATTCCAATCTGCATATTTTGCTCTTGGTTCCCTGACTTGGCACATTTTTGGCTTTCTCCTCATCTGGGGCCGGGAGATTTGGCGGTATTGTTCATGCTCCGGTAGCAGGTGCAGTTATCCGGGTACGCTTGTCCTCCTCCTTGATTTCTGTTCGGACCAGACCAGCGTTGCGGCAAGGCAGAGCAGTCCGGCAATCCACCCTACGAGAACGGGCAACCGAGAGGAAGTCGGCAGGCTCATGAGGTATGTCTTTACTCTTGCCATGGTAGTCCTCCAGGAGGGTGTTCGTGGAGCCGCTGGTGGTGCCTTGGGCTCTGGGTGCCATCCGAGTCGCGCGGCAAGGGCACGAGCTTTACTGGCTCCGGCAGAGTCACCTGCGGCTTGAAACAGTACAGCGGCAATTGCAGCTTCGCGGGCTCGCGCTGTAGTAGGACCGGTATCGACCACCGGAATACTGCCAGTGCCAGTATCTGCGCTGCTTCGTCCGTGGTTTTTTGTATTGCTTCGTCCGGTGGTGAAGCCAGTTACCGCTGCTGTCATGGCACTTTGGTACCCGTAGGCATCCTGAGTATTTTGACCAGAGAATGTCATATTAAGACTATTTATTGCAGGATGCCCCTGTGCAGCAGCGTATGCTTCTTCTGCTAGTTCCAGAAGAATGCCGGTGGCAGGCCATTGGAGAGCAACGTAGCGACCCTGGCATGAGCGGTAGTAGAGCATGGTGCTGGCCACGGCCACGGCTCCAGCCTCTCCGTGACCGGAAGTAGGAGCGGTTGATGAACAGAGGGCCGGCGAATCTCCTGGTAAGGAGCCGTAGTACCGGCCGTCTATTGCCGAGAATACCTGTCCCTGAAGGATGAGTATTCCTCCACCACCGGTGAGGTTGCTGGATTGAGGATTGTTGGGTAGTGTCGGCAGGCCAATGCGTTCCCAGGCTATCTTTCCACCTCGACGGTTCAGTGCAGCGATTCCATTACGATAGGGGCAGCTTCGACCGGGCCCTGAGGGTGGCCATGGCCACGAGGCAGGTATGGCATAGGAGCCGGTGGGTCGTGGTGAAGCAGTCTGGCTTAAGCCGGAACAACCCTGGGATGCCTGAAAATTGGAAAAGTCTGTGGCAATAATCACCTGGTTCTGTGTTACTACGAGTTGATCTACCTGTGACCACCATGGTATGGGAGTTATCCATTGGATATCACCATCTTTAGCATTTATCGATAGTACTGCAGTACCGAAAGCTGGTGAGCCGTTGCTCGATCGGAATTGAATCAGTGAGTAGATGCTGGATCCGCTTGTAGCCAGCCTCGTAAATCCAGTATTGACAAGCTGCACATTACCACCCATGGAAGAGGAGGTGTAGGATACATAGCTTCGATCCCATTGAATCGAGCCGTTGTTTATGGCTACTATACGTAGTGGTCCATTGGAGTTTGGGTTGGCAACGAAGGCAGTATGTCCCGAAGCCATTACGGTCATACTGCAGTCAGCGAGGTCAGTTAGCTGCATGTTCGTACAGAACGGTAGAGGAGTATTCCATCCGATTGTTCCTGATCTTTCGGAGATGGTCTCCAGCGCTGGGATATCATGCAGGCAGTAGTTCCTCGATGACCAGCTGGTGCAATAGTCGGTCACTCCATATATGTAGCCTCCGCTTGCAACTGCGAGCCGGCAGGTATCCTCGAATGCCTGATAGTTTCTCCCGCTACCCAGCGGTCCCCACAACAGGTTGCCAGTGAGGCTTCGTGATTCAGGCCCTTCTGGAAGCCCCTCACCCTTCGGTTGACTTGGAGGGACAAGATTCTGCGGAACTTTACATGCGTAGATAGCATTGCCGTCTATTATCGGTTCTATCGGACTGTTCGATGTCGTCCCAGAGCTCAACTCGCTGGTGTCCACCCATAGGAATTGCCCTGTTAGTGTATTAAAAGCAATGAACTGACCTGGGATGATAATTCCTCCTCCCACTTCGGGCGGTCGCTCATCTCCGGCACCGCCGGGTGAGGTACTGAGCGATTCGCAGTGCAGGGTTCCGAAGAATCCGTTACCGCAGAACGTCGGGAGATGGGTGGGTAACTCGTACAGCACCTTTGCGTCGACTAGGCCCGATGCGCTTACGAGAGCAGTGGGGTTAAAATCGGTGCGACCGGCATTGAAATCGACTTGTGGCCAAGTTCCTCCACCGCCGAGTCCCTTATTGGGAGGAAGTTGTACGTCGAATAGGTTGCTGTTGCCGTAAACGGGGATGTCAAGAGGGGCTATTCCTATGGGGTCACCTGCCCGTAAGAGGTCGTGAGTGATGAGGACGGGCACCGTGATGTTTCCTGTCCAGGTTCCACCTGAAAATGGCCCGATTCTTTCGTAGACGAAGCCACTTTGGTCTGCCAGCCAGACTTGGTTGGAGTTGTATAGAGTGACGAGTCGTCCCTTAGCGTCAAGAGCCTCTATGTGGACGGCAAAAGGATGGCCGATGACCTGGTTTGAGATAGGAGATAATTTGAAAGCGACAGGTGGAGCTTCGACAGAGAAGGTCGCTGTCGTGGCACTGGGTACTCCTGATTCGTCCGTAACGATGAGATGCTCGGAGGATGAGTAGGAATTGAATGAATAGGCTACGTTTGCTATTCCATGGTAAAAGTCGATCCAGCACCCACTTTGAGGGCAACCGTATCCGACTCCTACACCAACAGGGTGACCACTCAGTTGCGCGAGCGGGCCGCTGTAATTGGTAAGTACTCGCCCATTTTCGCCCAGAGCAGAGATCGTTAAATGGTGGACAGTGTACTCGTACATCGATGGAGGAGCAGATGGAGCAATTATGAAGGTTGTCGGAACGGGTGGTCCTATTGTTACCGTTACTTGCATGTGATATGTCCTGGAGGCTGAGGTTGCCAGTATCCCCAGCTGGAATACCACCGAGGGGGAGAGCTGGGTAGTGGTAACGGTGAGTGTAGATGAGGCGGAATCTGTGCTGGACAGGTCAAGCACAGGTGGGGAGAATGTCGTTGCGACACCCTCTGGCAGGCTGTATCCCGTGAGAGTCAATTTTACTCGGGAGTAGGCGGGCGTCCATTGGGGTCCTCTTGATATGGTGATAGTGAAGGTAGCGTTGCCGCCAGCTCTGGCGATGGTAGTGCTCCCAGGCGAGATTGAGGGCTTCTCGAGATATACCGGAGGTGAAACGACCTGGATCTGCAAGCCAAGGGCACTCTTGTAGGCAGACTCATCCGATGCTTCGGCAATCGGGAGGATGAGATAGGTACCGGGCGTCCCCCCGCTGTACGCGTGAATGGCGAAGCCCGAGTGTATGGTGCTGTTCGTAGCTAACTTCACTGCAGTGGGAGGTGCTACACTCAGTGGAGCGCTATCGAGGAACCGGAAGTCTACCTTGCCCGAAAAGCCATTTTTGCTTGTGAGAGTATCTGGCCAGGTGTAGGTGCTTCCCTGATATATCTGTGGCGTGGTGGAATTGGCTGATCCAACCTGGAAATCCAGAGAGGGGAGCAAGAGAGGCCAGTTTACATTTAGACGCTCGATACTCGATCCGATCATGGCCATTATGACTGCCTGGCCAGCAGCGTCACGTCCAGCCGCAATAGATGAGGCATTATGCGGGGATCCAGGCAGGAGGTCGAAGAAATCTCCTGTACTATCGGCACCGCCCAGGTAGATCCCTCTGCCTGTCGCAGCGAATGCTATGTCTCGATGGTGACCGGGTATCGTGAAGTTTGGGTCGGCTGTCAGGGAAGTCACATGCTGATCCCAGAGCGATAAAGGCTGGGTTGCCAGCCCGACTCCCTGGTCGAGTTCACCACCGCCCGGACCGTTGCAACCTCGCGAGTTCTGGTTGAAGAGATCAAGCACGTATCCGAAATATCCCTGTTTGCCAGAGTCTGCCCCGGGCAGGACGGGCGATGATGCCAATGTCCGCGGCCATGGCACGGCACTCCAGTGTGCCCCATAGTCGGCAGTATTGAAGAATTGTCCAGTATCGTCGATCATCCATCCTCCATGCCCATCAAGGTTGAAGGCGAGACCACAACCGGCACCATAGGGAGTAGGTGTGACGATGTTCCAGGCTCCCGAGGCATTCTGCGAATCATAGAGGCCACTACCCTCCATATCCAGATGAGGCTTGCAGCCATCGATACCGCACCCCTTTACCCATTCCTCCCAGGAGCTCCCCGTGAAGTCGACGAATGCCATTCCCTGGTCGTTTATTGCAAGGGCATCGATGCTTCCCATGTAAATTCTCGTGGGTAGCCACGATGCGTTACTTCCGTTTATATTCGTGAGAAGCCATACCTGGGCATATCCAAGTGCAGGCAGGGTGTTCTGGCACCCGGCGGTAGGCTTGGCAGGACATGACAGGGCCACGAGCACCGCTCCCTGCGAGTTGTTGTTGTCGAAGTTCTGGCTCATCGCCATGTCGACGACGGATATACCGCAAAAGCCCACGCATGTCCAGGTAGTTCCACCGTCTGACGTTGCATATACTCCCTGTGGAGTGCCGGCAACTGCAGTGCCATCTGATGAGAAGTTTGGTGATATTGCAAGGAGAGGGTCACCCTTGAGATGGGTGTGCAGGGGCAGGTGGGATGTGAGGATGCTTCCCCACGGAGTCGTGCGGAGAAGTGTATGACCGGTGGCTGTCTGAGCATACGAAGTCAGCTCAGCCGCTCCGATTCCCACTGCGGTAGAGAGCATGCAAGCAGAAAGCAGGATGACCGCTGCCCTCCGCCACCAGAATCGCCTACGTCTTATCGTTGTGGCCGGTGAAGCTATGTTAAACATACCACCGTACGATATCTATCATTACGTTGCTACCAGTGGGAGCATACATATTTACCGCTCCAGATGGAGCACCCAGTGCTACCGTGACTATATTTAGCGTGATCTGGTCAACTTTCGACCAGCATAGTAGCAAACGATATTTTAACATGTTTACGTAGAGCTGTTTAGCTGGTATGCGATCATGGTGTACATGATTGTTGAGTGCCTAACTTGAACGTGAATGGGGGTTGCTGCGTACTTCCACCGGTATTGATTAGGTCAAGTCCATCGAATATGTAAGCATGTACGAAACTGGACTGGCCGGTAGTCTGATTCCAGATTTTTACGGTGCAGTATTGCGGATCTGATGCAATGATCTCGATCTGGCTCGATACCATATTGCCGGAGCACGGTCCTGGTAGGGCGTAGTTGCACGAAACATATATGCCATGAGCCGAAGCGGATTGGGGATTCGACGACACCCAGGATAGATTTCCCAGGTACCCGGTGTTGTAGAGTTGGATGGTAGAAGGGAAGTCGGGCCAGGAGTACAAGCTACCCAGTATTGCACCGGTTGTTATGTACAGGTCAGGCATTTGTGCCGGAGGGGTGGTGCTGCTCGGCACGGGAGTGGCTGTAGGTGCTGTGCTTGGAGTGGCTGTAGGTGCCGTGCTTGGAGTGATGCCAGGTGCACTTGTTGTGGAGCTATGCGTGGAGCGAGAGCGGTTGGTAGCACCTACCGGATTGGCGTTTCTTGAAGCCGCTGTACTTATTGTATGTGGACCGTTGTGGAGGAGATACGCGCCACCAGCGCTTCCTACGATGATCAACAATACAGAGCTGACGGAAAGTGCTCTCAATCCGATCGCCCTGCTCCACATCCTTCCTCCACCATGAAGATATGTATCTTTATACGACTTTATGTGTCCTGCAGGAGTATGTGAAGATACAGTGTTATTGGCTAAGATGTGTGCTGACGTAAGATCGAAATGGCTGAAATGCGCATTGGGAGTGAGCATGATAAAGGATCCGAGTAGTGCGGAGGGAGCTGTAAGGTTTCTGGCCAACCTGCCGCAACTATCACAATTGGCGAGGTGGTGCATCACGCGGCTCCGTTCAGTTCCTGACAGGACTATTGGTGCTTTTGCGGCTTGCAGCCAATGTGCCTGTGTTTCTGGGAGTTCATCGGGATTATCCCGTGCTGTTGTATGCGCAGCAGCCTGTCCGCCGTGGTATGGATATGCTGCTGGTTGTCCAGAGTGCTGTTGGGTCACTTGCAAATAGGGTTGCTGTGACCATGAAGCCACTGTAGATGTTGCCAGCCGGGGAACCAGCGCTGCCAGCTTATCGCAATGGTATGGATTGCGGGCAACGAGTAACGCCTGCACTGCTCGCCCAAGTGCATTTTTTGCTCGGTGTAGACGTATGCTGGCACTGGCTGGCGAGGTACCGAGTGCCCGTGCAAGTTCTACTCCGCTGAGCCCTTGCCGCAGATTTAGATCCAATATAGCGTACTGGTCGGCTTTGAGGCTTTGGGCGGCAGACCAGACCAATTCCGCTGCTTCTGCTGCTATCATGTTTCCTCCGATTGCCTCAGATGCGATCTCGTATGCTTGTCCGACCGACCCTTCAGCCGACCCTTCGGTCAATCCTTCGGTCAATCCAGGACGTTCCCTGTTTGCACGGCGCAGGTAATCCATAGCACGGTGGTATGCAATCGAGAAGAGCCATGAACGCATGGCAGCGGGATTGCGTAAGCGATGGCGCTGTTCGAATGCTACAACGAAACTTTCCTGGGCAAGTTCTTCACCGAGTTCGCGATTGCCGACAAGGCGGGCCAGAAAATCAAATATCTGAGGGAAGATACGTTCGTAGAGTATCCCGAATGCGTTATCATCTCCATTGCAAGCACGGGTAGCAAGTTGTAAATAGCTTTGGCCGGAGTTACTTGCGGCTGCCGATGCCTCGTTGACCTCTTGTGTCGACATTATCTTGTTATCCTCCGGCAAAGAAACCTGTTACGTCCAGAGCCACGTCTACACTGCCAGAAGAGCCGTTATATATTTCCAGCGAGTCATTGCTTCCCAATTCAGATACTGTCATATTGGGTATAGCCGTTACATGTGCAGAAAAATTGACATCAGAGATGATCGGCATGGTCGATCCTGCAGGAAACACCGTGAGGTAACCTGATTGGCTTGGTGCAATTGCAGTCAGATTTGCTACCAGGGCGCTTGCTCCTGAGGGGAATCCTGTAGCTGAGCTAACCTGCACTTGGATAGTTGCACCAGGGCCGAGCCTCGTCAGGCTGGCATTTGCTGCAGGTATATTTTCGCTTGAGCAGAAATTGGGAGGCGGGCTTGTACCACAACGTGTATCGACGATGCGTTCTGGAGTGACGCCTTCAAAGAGTGCACCGGTTGTATTTGAATAGATGCCGTTTAGATCCACTACGATGTTTACCGGTGTAGACGAACCGTTGAATACAGAGAATGCGCCTGAGGCCAGTCCTACTTCGATGCGGTTTGCGACTGTCGCACCGGTAGTGAAGTTCAAGTTGGATGTGGTGGGTACGCTGGATCCGGCTGGATAGGCGGTTAGGTACCCGGAAGTACCGGTACCGGTTACTGTGAGGTTTGCGACGATTGCCGTGGCACTGGAGAATGAGGAGGGCATTGTTACTGTGGCTGATCCCCCTGCCGGTACCTCTCCTGTGGGGAGGACCAGGTTCGGGATTCCTTTGCAGTATCCGGAATTCGTGGATGAGTAAGAGCTGTTGAAACAGCGCGTATCTACTATACGTTCCGGCGGTATTGCGGTGTATGTGTACCCCGTGGTCTGGGTAGCGGGCACATAGCCCTCTATGTCCACGATAGCGTTTGCAGAGCGTACGGAGCCACCGAGAGTTACATCTACCTGACCTACCGACGAGAGGGCAACTTCGACCAGATTGGCTACAGTCTGGTCAGCTGAAAAGTTCAGATTCGAGACGGGCGGCTCACTTGTACTGGCAGGGTAGACGGTAAGGTAGCCTGGCGATGTCGCCTCCGTCACCGTTATATTCAATACTGCATCCAGTGCTCCGCTTGGTATACTGTCCACTCCGCTGACCTGGACTGTAATGGTGGGGTGCAATGGCTGGGCTTCGTAGACGAGAACATTGCCGGTAAAGTCACCAGCTGCACAGAATAGAGCGCTTGGGCAGGATATAGACTGTAGTGGTGTAGATCCCGGATCTATGGAATTCGCTGTTGACCACGATGTGCCATTCCAGGAGAATGCGTTGCCGGTAGCATCTACCGCTGTGCAGAAATTCGTAGCAGGACATGATACAGCATTGAATCCGGTAGAGGGGTCTATGGAATCCGGCTTTGACCACGAGTTACCGTTCCAGGTCAGTGCGTGCCCGAAGTCGTCCACTGCGGCACAGAATGTAGTGCTGGCACAGGATGAATGGAGTGTGCCGGCATTTGGGTCAATAAGTAGCGGTTTTGACCATGAACCGGCTGAATAGGTCAATATATTGCCGCTGGAGTCGCTTATCATACAGAAGCTCGTATTCGGACACGAGATGGTATCCGGCAGGTTGTTCGGATCGACAGAGAGTGCTGTTGACCACGAGTTACCGTTCCAAGTGAGGACATTCCCGTTGTTGTCTACTGTTTTACAGAAGCTAGTGCTGGGACAGGACACCGATGCAAAACCATCGCCGTTCGGATCGATGGAATCCGGTGCCGACCAATTGGAGCCGTTCCAGGTGAGGACATTGCCATTGTTGTCCACGATGGCGCAGAAGCTGCTGGAGGCACATGACAGACCCGAGATGCCACTACCGTTTGGATCGTTCACCGATGCTAGAGATAACCACGATTTCCCGTTCCATGAGAAAACGGGACCATTGTAGTTCAGCGCCATGCAGAAAACAGCTGTTGGACATGATACGAGATTAATCTCATTGTCAGAGTCAATCGTATAGGGTGAAGACCATGCTGAGTATCCTACTGTGCTCAGAGGACTGAGTGTGGCATTTGCAGTAGGCAGGTTATCTGATGTACAAAAGCTCGGTGTGGGCGATGTGCCACATCTCGTATCTGCCAATCTTTTTGGTGTGATCGGGACATACGTTCCACCACTTGTACTGCTTGTGCTGCTTGTGCTTGAAGTAGCTAACGGTATGGTTGTTGATTTATGCCGCGCTACGGCGGTTGTCCAGGCTCCTGTACTTGCTGCGCTAACATGACCTGTTGGATGTGCTGGGCTTCCCGTATTCCTCTGACCTACCGCCAGGGGAGATACAGAAGACATCCAGGCGAATGCCGTTACCGCCAAGATCAACATTTCCGGTCGGAAACGAATTACTTTACGAGCACCTGGAGCATGACCGGTAGGAGCATTGCCGGTGCTGATCCTTTTTCTCGGATTGACCTGAGTGGTCGCCAGGCATTTCTGGTACTCAAATATATTTTGGAACGCTTGTCGTGCTCGTCTTCGTCTCATCTGTCCTCCTTCCTCCTTTTTCTAAACTGCTGGTCACCTATGGCTGGATGATTGTTTGTATTCTTCTCCTCCTCAGGATTAAAGCCTGAGGCTTGCGATTCTGTACTCCTATTCTTATTCTCCTGTACTCCTATTCTGGTCATATATAGTTATGACGTCTTCGGCCAGAGCAAATTGCACTATCAAAGAATAATGCTACATTAATTTTCGATCAATTGCTGTATGAAGTAGTAACCATTCACACGCCTGACGGTCCGACTCATTGGGTCAGGCGGATGGTGGAGAAGCGGGGAGCTTGGTGGCGATGGAGAGATCAGGTGCGCATCGGCCATACTTGTGTCATATATAAGCATTACAGGGATGGTGTATAATGATTTACATGAATACGTTGGAGATTATTCGTGAACTGGAGCAGGACGAGTCGTTACGTGCGACTCTTAGGGCAGTGATTCTCGGTGATGAGATTCTTAGTCTGCCAAACGAGATGCGCCTATTGACGGCAGAGGTGAAGAAGTTGGCAGAGGTACAGCAACGTACCGAAAATGCACAGCGACACACCGAGGGAACTGTCAAGGAACTGGCGAATGCCCAGCGTCGTACAGATGAAAACGTTAAATCCCTTGAATCGACCGTCAAGGAACTGGTGGCAGCCCAGTTACGTACCGAGGAAACCGTCAAGGAACTGGCGAATGCCCAGCGTCGTACAGATGAAAACGTTAAATCCCTTGAATCGACCGTCAAGGAACTGGTGGCAGCCCAGTTACGTACCGAGGAAACCGTCAAGGAACTGGCGAATGCCCAGCGTCGTACAGATGAAAACGTTAAATCCCTTGAATCGACCGTCAAGGAACTGGTGGCAGCCCAGTTACGTACCGAGGGAACTGTACGCGAATTGAAGGAGAACGTGGGTAGATTGAATGAGAGCGTGGGTGAGACAGCCGAGGTATCATGTGCGTTGGTGCTTGGTGCAATGGCTGAAGAAAGGGGATGGATTGTTCTTGATGAACCTGCCCCTGTTGCCATGGATGAAG
>JAMCPC010000067.1 GCA_023379725.1 Actinomycetota bacterium | reverse complement strand
CTCTGCCTGCTGCTACCTCTTGGAGTACCACTTCGGGGTCTACTCCCTCACGTTCTGCAGCATGTTGCATTTGAGGTGTAATGATGCTCTGACGGGCATGCTGTAACTGAGTTACCGGCCTGGATATAGTAGATGGCCTGGATGTAGCACTCTTTCCGTTTGTCGTACTGTTGTCATTCATAAGTTACTCCCTTCGTCGGCATTACCCGAACAGGTGTTGACGGTCGGCGTACCAGCCACATAAGACAGGGTAACGCCCTCTCAGCCCGGTTATTCGAGCTCCCGTAGACTGGACCATCCAGCCATGTATACAGTTTAGCCGATTATGCCGCTATGTGTGTCCGAATGTTCGTGCGTAAATTGGCGGTGGTGCGATGACGGGATGGTGGGAGTGGTAGTGGTAGTGGTAGTGGGAGTGGTAGTGGTAGTGGGAGTGGGAGTGGTAGTGGGAGTGGGAGTGGTAGTGGCGATGACGGGATTGGCGGGAGCCCCAGGATTCGGGCAGAATAGAGATATGGGCACATTAGATACTTTGGATACTTTCAATACACGCTCCGAGTTGGTAGCCGACGGTACGGCATACACCATATTCGATATCAATAAGCTACCTGCTGATTTCCATGTAGAGAGGTTGCCATATGCTCTCAGGATAGTGCTGGAAAATATGTTGCGCCATGAAGACGGGGTGAACGTCAAGGCTGAAGATATTGAGGCGGTGGCCACCCGGATGAGTGGTCATGAGATCTCTTTCAGCCCAGAGAGAGTATTGATGCAGGACTTTACTGGAGTGCCTGCAGTATGCGATCTGGCTGCCATGAGAGATGCCATAGTGAGACTGGGAGGAGACCCTCAGAAGATCAATCCACATGTACCGGTAGAGTTGGTGATAGACCACTCTGTCATAGTCGACTACTGGACAGGTGACGATCCTTTTGAGCGCAATATGGAGTTGGAGTATAAGCGCAACATTGAGCGGTATAAATTGTTGCGTTATGCCCAGGAAGCGTTTGACAACTTTTCGGTAGTGCCTCCCGGTACGGGCATATGTCACCAAGTGAATCTGGAATACCTCGCCAGGGTAGTTTTTTCCAGGCAGGATTCTACTGGAGAAAATCTAGCATATCCAGATACTCTTGTAGGAACAGACTCCCATACGACGATGGTGAATGGATTGGGAGTGCTGGGCTGGGGAGTCGGGGGGATAGAGGCTGAGGCTGCAATGCTGGGCCAGCCACTTACTATGACCATTCCTCCTGTGGTAGGCGTGCGGCTTTACGGTAAGCTTCCTGCTGGTATTACCTCTACTGATCTGGTGCTTACCATAACCGAGTTATTGAGATCCCATGGAGTGGTGGGTAAGTTCGTAGAGTATTTCGGCGAAGGTATATCTTCACTGCCCGTCGAAACCAGGGCTACCATTGCCAATATGTCACCGGAATATGGTGCAACCTGTGGCATATTCCCTATTGATGATGAGACTGTTAAATATCTTGAAATAACCGGGCGCAACGATAAGCAGGTACGGACTGTAAGGGCTTATGCCGAGCATCAGGGATTGTTCCACTCCTCCGGCACTCCCAGCAATACACATGACTATCCTGAGGTGCAGGGTAGCTCTGGAAAGAGCGCTTTTGACTCTGTCATTTACGATGAGTTGGTCGAGCTTGATCTTTCATCTATCGAGCCGTCTATTGCCGGTCCGTCACGTCCTCAAGATCGAGTCTCCCTGTCGGGCGCAAAGGCGAGTTTCATGGCAGCATTGGGTAGGGAGCCGTCAGAGGGTACTTCTGTCGATAGTACGGATTTGAACGATACCCATAACGATATACATAATGGTACCTATAACATTACAGATGGTGCAGTTGTGATAGCGGCTATTACCAGCTGTACGAATACATCCAATCCTTATGTACTGGTGGCTGCTGGGCTGCTGGCTCGCAAAGCACGTCAGGCAGGTCTGGTACCAAAACCATGGGTGAAGACATCGCTTGCTCCTGGTTCTCGTGTCGTTACTGACTATCTTGGCAGGGCAGGACTCGATGATGACCTCTCCGCTATTGGTTTTAAGCTGGATGGCTATGGATGCACTACCTGCATAGGTAATTCGGGCCCTCTGGTACCAGGCGTATCTGAGGCCATCAAAGCAGGCGATTTGAGCACATGTGCCGTGCTGTCAGGCAATCGTAATTTTGAAGGACGTATCCACCCGGACGTGCGGATGAACTATCTTGCCTCTCCTCCATTGGTAGTGGCCTATGCGCTTGCAGGAACCATGAATATCGATCTGAGCACTGAGTCGATCGGAACGTCTTCAGATGGGAAGAATATCTTTTTGAGAGATATATGGCCAGATGACGATGAGATCGTTCAGACTGTTCGCTCTTCTCTCAGTGTCGAGTCGTTTGTAAGCAGATACGGCTCTGTCTATGAGGGCGATGAGCGGTGGCAGTCTATCGAGGTGTCAGGCGGTAGCACCTTTGATTGGGACAGCAACTCTACATATGTACTGGAGCCACCGTTCTTCAAAGATGTAGGAGTAGATATTCCTGCCCCACGACCGGTTGAGCGAGGCCACATATTGGCAGTATTTGGAGATAGCGTTACTACGGACCATATCTCACCGGCAGGATCAATCAGACCTGACAGCCCGGCCGGAAAATGGCTGCAAGACCATGGGGTGAGTCCTTTGGATTTCAATTCTTACGGCTCCAGACGAGGGAATCATGAGGTGATGATGAGGGGGACGTTTGCCAATACTCGCATCCGCAATCTGATGCTACCTGGTGTGGAGGGAGGTTTTACTCTGCATATTCCGACAGGCCAGAATGCTACGATATACGATGCTGCCATGATGTACGCTTCCGACGGTGATATTCCTCTTATCATTGTAGCTGGCAAGGAATATGGTACGGGGTCGTCCAGGGATTGGGCGGCAAAGGGTCCTGCTTTACTCGGGATAAGAGCAGTGGTGGCAATGAGTTTTGAGAGGATTCATCGTTCTAATTTGGTAGGGATGGGTATACTTCCCTTGCAGTTACCGGAAGGAAAGTCGCCTCAAGATGTTGGAATTACCGGCAACGAAGAGGTGTCCATACCAGATATGGACACCCTGTGGCACGACCCTATACCACGTACGCTTGGAGTTCGCTTTGGTAGCGACGATTTGGTCGTTGATTGTACAGTACGGCTGGATACCGAGACCGAGGTAAAGTATTTCCGCAATGGGGGAATTCTGCAGTACGTACTTCGCCAGATGATTTAGTGGTCTGTCTCGTAAATAGCGTGACGTTATCCGGCTAGTCAGGGGCGCCATCTAGTGGTCTGTCTCGTAAATAGCGTGACGTTATCCGGCAAGTCAGGGGCGTCATCTGGCAAGGCCGAGGACGAAGGCGTAGCTGGAGCTACGTCTAGGACAAGAACGCCGCCAGGGGCGTCATCTGGCTGGCGGGAACCCATGGTTATTT
>JAMCPC010000066.1:2747-17654 GCA_023379725.1 Actinomycetota bacterium | reverse complement strand
TCAAAATGGACTCCGAAGGTGCATTCTCAGATGCTCTGATGTCGGATGGGATGTGTGGCCAGATGCACGTCCAGGCGGGTGGACTCCCTGACACCCTACCGATCGACAAGATATCCTCTCATCTGTCGCGTGTATATCAGATGGCGGTGCTTCCTTACGAGAAAGGCTCCATGGGGGCGGTGAACATGGTGCAATCCAACGGACAACCTCTGGATATAAGCGATGAATCATATGGCGTGTGGCCGGGAGCAAGCTATTTTACTGCAGCTCTTATGTATTGGGCAGGCAAGATGTCATCAAATAGGTATCTTAAGAGCCAGGCGCTGGAAATTGGTTATGGCCTGTACAATACTACTTATGAGAATGAGGAGACGGCCTTTTGGTTTTCTACGCCGGCAGTATGGGTGCCTGTCTCGCCCTTGCACTGGCGTACTCCCACCTACATGCGCAACCGGGCGGTATGGGAGCTACTGATTGCTGTTCATGATCCATTTGAGCGGAATTTCAGGCTATAATGAATAATCACTTATGCCACTCCGGGCTACTTATTGCTGTTCAGGATCCATTTGAGCAAACCTCCAGTAATAGCAGGCCGACATCCAGTCTCCACCCCTCTCCCTCGCCTTCTAATCTCCACCCCGCTCCCGCTCCCGCTCCCGCTAATCTCCACCCCGCTCCCGCTCCCGCTAATCTCCACCCCTCTCCCTCGCCTTCTAATCTCCACCCCGCTCCCGCTCCCGCTCCCGCTAATCTCCACCCCGCTCCCGCTCCCGCTAATCTCCACCCCGCTCCCGCTCCCGCTAATCTCCACCCCGCTCCCGCTCCTTCTCCCGCTCCCGCTAATCTCCACCCCGCTCCCGCTCCTTCTCCCGAGGGATTGGGTGGTAGGTAGCATGATCATAGGGGTATTTGGAGGTACCTTTGACCCAGTGCATAATGGCCACATGGTAGCTGCGAGAGAAGTCGTCAATCAACTGGCTCTGGATAAGCTGTACATGGTGGTTGCAGGTATGCCATGGCAGAAGGTGGATCATAGCGAGATTACCAGAGCAGAGGATAGGTTTGCGATGGTGAGAGTGGCGCTTGAGGATCCTGAGTGGGCTACCTCCCTTCACGGGGTGGAGGCGAGTCGGATGGAGATTGACAGATCCGGACTCAGCTATACTGCAGATACCCTTTTGGACCTGCATAATCAGCATCCTGGGGATGATCTCGTATTGGTGGTAGGCTCTGATGTTGCTGCGGATATGCATACATGGCATCGAGTGGACGAGGTCGCAAAGCTCTGTAGACTTGCTGTTGTAACCAGGAAGCTGGGGGAGATCTCCCCTGCACCTGCTATCTCATCCTGTATAGATTTGGGCTTTGATGTCGTGGCAGTGTCTATTCCATTCGAGGATATATCGAGTAGTGAGGTCAGAAGACGCATAGCATCTGGGGAATCTATCACTGGAATGGTACCTGGAAGCGTAGAGGCATACATAAAAGAGAAGGGATTATATCGTGAGTGAATACATATCAGAATCTCCGACATCGGTACATACAGGGAAGTGTCCGACACCAGATGTAGCAGTGGTGGCAGCCAGAGCTGCAGCTTCCAAGACGGACGAAGAGGTCGTGGTAATGGACATGAGAGAGGTATCGGCATTCACTGACATCTTTATTGTAGTAGGTGCCCGTAATGCTAGGCAGGTGAAGGCGATAGTCGACGAGGTGGAGCGCAGTCTAATGGTCTATGGCAATCTACATCCCATAAGAACTGAGGGTTTGGATGACTGTACATGGGTACTTATGGACTATGGCGATATGATTGTGCATATTTTCAATGGAGAGGCGAGGCAATTTTATGATCTGGAGGGGTTATGGGGTGATGCACCCAGACTAATGGCCTAAGAGCGCATCTTCCACCTCCCGCATCTGCCTATCATGACTGTCCGCCACCATCAGATGCCGCAATAACGTCCTTCCAACCAGCTGCTTAAAGTTTTCACGACAACTAGCCGTTCGCCATCCTCCTGCCCTCTCGTTCTCTCGCCCCCTGCCCCCCAATCCTCTCACCCCCCCCTGCCCTCGCTCCCCCCTTCTATCCCCCTCTCCCTTCTGCCCGCCCACACACACACGTCTGTCCTCCCTCTCGCCCCCCTCGTTCGCCATCCCCCTGCCTTCGCTTGGCAAGATTTTTCCTCTCATCTGTCCTCGCAGCAAGGTAACCAGCAAGGACTACAGCAATGTGCTGGGAGGATAATAGATGTAATGGAAATAGATGAGATGAAAATTAACAAATACCATAAATGCGTTATAATAGGAGCGTGGGTATCGTGTACCAGACAATAGAACTCTTCGTGGCTGTAGTCATGCTTATGATTGCAGGATGGCGTGCGGTAATATCCATTGATTCTAAAATTGATGGACTAAAGAAAGAGCTAAAGACTGACATTGATAGATTAGATGCTAAGGTCGACAGGGTCAATGACAGGATAGACAGTGTAGCCAATTCGCTTCACAACGAAATCCAGGAAGTCAGGGATGAGATCAAGAAAGTCGATGCTAAGGTCGATAGGGTAGATGCTAAGGTCGACAGGGTCAATGACAGGATAGACAGTGTAGCCAATTCGCTTCACAGCGAAATCCAGAATATCACGCTAGAGGTTGGTAAGGTCATAGGGCGTGCCGAGACTGGCGTGAACGCCCAATAGCCTTACAACCCCAATAAACGGTCGGAAAAATGAAAAGGGGCGAGCGGACCTAATGCTTATACGTGGGAGAAAAACTTACAACCCCAATAAACCGGTCGTAAAAATGAAAAGGTTTACTTTGAACTGGATGTACTGTGTGTAGTAGCAGAGGAACGTGCAGCAACAGGAGTATGTGCAGTTGTAGGTGCTGGAGGCGGCAGTGGAGCGAGTGGTGTATAGTCGCTCCTGTTCACCGGACCCGGGAGTAATGCACCCAGCGCATTGGGAACGTCTATTACCGCACCGTTCATACGGAAGGTGACATCGGTGACACCTGGTAGTGTCGTGACTGTAAAGACTATTTGAGCGGTCGCCTCTATCTGAGCAGGACCGGACAGCGTGCCAAACGTAGGAGCAAGATTGACTACAGCAGTAGACCCCGTTATCTTGGCAGATAGGCTACCTGCTTGTGCGGGTATAGCGGTAGATAGGCCATACAGTGCCTCTGGCTTGGTCGGCCCGTCCACCAGTGCAGTCAGTAGCGAATCTATAGATGAGGGGAATGCTATATCACGGCTTGCGGGCCACAACCGACCGTCAGGGGCGACAAGGAATATAGTAGCCGGCACCTCTACTGGGGCACGCTTCTGGGGAATGGGAAAGCTGTTTGGAGTCTTGTCCATCAGACCGAATGGGATCGACCTTCTGGATAGGGCCGTCGGCTTGTTCTGTGTGATAACAGCGCATGACCCAAGAAGTAGGGCAGAGAGGCCAATCGCAGCTATTTTGAGCACTGTTCTCTTGTTGCCCATTTTCTTGCTGCCTGCGGTATTCTTCTTTGTCTTTGAGGTTGCTCTACTACCTGAGGTTGCTCTACTACCACTGCCATTTACTCCTCCCACAGCACTGTCGCTACCACCACCCACACTGTCGCCTATGCCATCTGCACCACCACCCACACCACTGCCACTCGTTCCAGCAAGTCCTCCACCCACACTGCTACTGCCATCGAAGTAGTTGTTTTCATCATAAGCACTACTCGGCCGTACGGGTATCTCTACGATAAACGTATTTCCCCCATTGTCAGTGGCTTCCACCGATACCGTTCCCTGGTGCAGCTTCACATGTTCAAGCACCAGCGCCAGTCCCAGCCCTGTTCCAGTGCTCTTTCCACGTCTACCTGCAGCCTTTCCGCGATAAAATCGTTCAAAGATTGCCTGATGCTGGTCGGCGGGGATGCTGGGACCCTTGTCTGTTACAGATATGCGGATATAGTCCCCATTTCTGGTTGCCGATATCTTATATAATCCGTCGGAATGCTGGTTGGCATTATCTACCAAGTTGGCAAATACCCTCTCTATCCTGTGCCTGTCTACGAATATCTCCAGGTTCTCCAGCTCCGGTGCGATATTGACGGCGATACCGGGAGGTACGAAGGTATTGGATAGATGGCGCATAAGGGTAGCTGCGTTGGTGGACTCGATATTTGGTACTGCTGCCCCTGCATCCATGGCGCTTATCTCCAGGAGCTCCTTCACCATTTGCTGGAAACGGTCTACCTCTGCGATTAGCATATCCAGTGCCTGTCTGGATCTTTCCGGCATATTATCGGCATGGTTTTTGAGTATCTCTGCGGTAGTGGCCAGGGTAGTAAGAGGGGAGCGGAGTTCATGGCTGACGTCCGAGGTAAACCTGGCTTCACGCTCTATACGCCGTGACAGCGAATCTGCCATTTGATTGAAGGATTCAAAGAGGGGATCCAGGTCGGAGTCTCCTGTGGTCTCGAGACGAGTGTCCAGATTGCCACCGGCAATGCCGACCGCGGCTTCTGACGTAGTGACAAGAGAACGCAGCACGCGGCTGGCTACCCATCTTCCGGTTGCCGCACCTGCCAGTGCGGTCAGTAATGTGGTCACCGCCAGTACGAGTAAGAGTACCTTGAATACACTGTTTAGATCCGATAGGGAGAATATCTCGAAGTAGGATGCCTTTACGCTTGGAAGTGGTATCCCTACACCGAATTCTGGTGTACCGGATACCATGAATATCTGATCTGCCGGCTTTCCGGTGACCACCATATGCTTGAAGTCTTGAGGCAGCGAATCCTCGCCTACGGATATTGATGTCGCATACCAGTGATGGTGTATCGTCAGTATAGACCTTGCTCCAGGTGCGGTTCCTATCGTATCAATGATGGCTGATGCCTTTGCATCCGATGACCTGAGGGAGGTGAGAACCAGAGAGGCGTTTGCAAAGGTCTGGTGTATATCGGAAGTAGCACGTTGAGATATTATATAATGGCGTGCTGTGAAGTATGTCATACTTGCCAGGAAAATAGAGAGTAATAGCGCACCAAGACCAAATATAACCGTCAGTCGGGTCCTCAGCTTCATGCGTTTTGGAGTATGGTTATTGCGCTGTAGGCGCTGCCTGCGGATCATTCCACCAGTTTGTACCCCAGTCCTCTTACAGTCACCAGATGCTTCGGATTGGCTGGATCATCCTCTATCTTCAGGCGTATCCTTCTAATATGCACATCTACCAGCCTACCGTCTGCAAAATAGTCGTATCCCCACACGCGTTCAAGCAGTTGTTCTCTTGAAAGCAGCCTCCCCAGATTGTCTATCAGTTCGCAGATCAATCGGAATTCGGTCTTGGTAAAGTGAAGATCGTTTCCATCTCTCGTAACTATACCTTCATCGGTATGGACAGTGACGTTTCCTATGGTTACCCTGGTGGTGTCATCCTTCAACTGTGAGCGCCTCAGCGATGCCCTGATCCGTGCGGTCAGCTCTTTTAAGACAAACGGCTTGGTTACGTAATCATCTGCACCGGCTTCCAGGCCAGCTACTACGTCATGGGTGTCTGTGCGAGCGGTTACCATTATAATAGGGACATTGCTGATTTTTCTTATCTGGCGGCAACACTCCAATCCGTCCATGCCGGGCAGCATGACATCCATTAGCACTACATCTACGGGGGAGGCTCGGAAGCTATCGAGGGCGTCCTCTCCGGTGGACAATTCGCTGACGCTATAGCCCTCCTCCTCCAGCGCTATCTTGAGTGAGGCGCTGATGCGTTCGTCGTCTTCAACTATCATCAAAGTATGTTTCACGGTATATTACCAGGTTAACATTTAATGTGGTACTTGTCGCTCCGTAGGTGCCGGTCATGCCAGTATCTAACATTCTCTCTGTGCCTAGGTGTCTGGCGTTTTTCGTTTGGTTGCGCACATAATCAGTAACGCGCGAGCCCTTTACCTGCACCATCATGGCAGGTGCAGACGCTTTTTTCGAGCTTTTGACTGTTTGACACCAGACACCTGGATCCCAGGGGCTTGCGGAGCGTGTTTGGTCAGGTGCAACAGTTTGAGGCCAGCAACGGCTAGACTAGTAACATGGGGTGGTTTATTGATGATTACCGTATAACGTTGGAGAGATATTCGCCTGCCACCATGGCTGCCTATGTCGAAGATGTCGAGAGCTTCGCCGAGTGGTGTGAGCGTTCTTTCCATCATGGACCTGAGGCGGTGGATCGTATCTTGATAAGGAGATATCTGGCATACTTAGGCACCAGGGGATACATGCCCTCTTCTATCTCGCGGAAGTTGTCATCTTTGAAGAATTACTTTTCCTGGCTTGAAACTGCAGGGAAGATCGTCGCTGATCCGACCAGACAGTTGAAATCGCTGGGACAGAAGCGTAAGCTACCTGGTGTGCTTACCGAGGACCAAGTGAGTTTGCTGATAGATGGCAATAGCGTCGTCAGCAGCGATGTCAATACCGGTATCCCTACCAAGGTACGAGAGCTGCGAGATAGGGCTATCGTAGAGGTATTGTATGGGTGTGGTATACGTGTTGGCGAGTTGTGCGCGTTGGATATACACGATGTACACCTGAAGGATGCTGTATTGACTGTTACCGGTAAGGGCAGCAAGGAGAGGAATGTTCCCATGTATGCTCTATGCGTGGAGAGAGTAGGCGAGTGGCTGTCGAGCGGCCGGAGCAACCTTGTTATGGAGAATGCATCCAGCCATACTGATGCAGTATTTCTTGGTATGAGGGGGAAAAGGATAGACCCTAGGGAGGTAAGGAGAATCGTCGATAGTCGCCTGCCTATCAATGTCCATCCTCACCAGTTGCGCCACAGCTTCGCAACACATCTCCTTGATGGTGGCGCCGATCTGAGGGTCGTTCAGGAGCTACTTGGTCATGAGCGGTTGGTGACCACGCAAATATATACTCATGTGAGTACAGAGAGACTGTTGTCGACGTACTCCAATTCACATCCGAGAGCGCATTCAGATGGTAGATGAGACCCAGGACCAGGGTAGCCACTCTATCAATGAAGTGTGGTTGCGGTACAAGAGGGAGGGTAGTAAAGAGCTTAGAGACAGGTTACTCATATACTATTCACCTGTAGTCAAGTACGTAGCAGCCAGGATAGGCTCCGGGTTACCCGACTATGTAGATCAGGCTGATCTTGTCAGTTATGGTTTTTTCGGTCTTATAAACGCCATCGAGAGGTTCGATCTGGATCGTGGTGTGAGGTTTGAAAGTTATGCTATTGCCAGGATTAGAGGGGCAATAATAGATGAGTTGCGGAAAATGGATTGGGTGCCCAGATCGGTGCGGAGGAAGGCAAAGGAAGTAGAGCAGGCTTACATGAAGCTTAATACTACCCTTGGCAGGGTACCCAGTGAGGATGAAGTTGCCGGGGAAATGGGTATCAAGGTATCCGAGCTTCAGCATATACTGAAGGAGATCTCATTTACTGGCATTGTAGCCCTCGAACAGGTATTTTACTTTGACGATGACCGTAGTGGGCGCAAGACCGTCGGTGATACGCTCTTCGATCCGTCCGACTTGCCCTCCCTCGTCCTGGAGAGCAAGGAGTCACAGGAGTTATTGAACAATGCCCTGAAATCACTAAGGGAGCGGGAGCGGACTGTAATAGCGCTTTACTATTATGAAGGACTTACTCTCGCGGCTATAGGTGATATTCTGGGAGTTACCGAGAGCCGGGTCTGCCAGATACATACCAAAGCGATATTTCAGCTTAGAAGCCTACTGGCTGGCAATCAGGCCTGACCATTAAGCAGTGCCTGGTGGTCTACCCCGCAAGAAGGCTCAGCGAATAGGCAGGTTGGATCAGAGAGCCGTTCATCCGGGCGAGCAGGGCAAGGCAGAGAAGGAGAGGCAGGCTGGATCATGAAGTCACATTGCGGCATTCTGGCATTTTTTGGTAATCGGTATTGTGTCTGTGTGATATGATCAGTATAGTAATACAAGAATAAGCACCCGGCATATCCACGGTCACCATGGTAAGGTGTCGTACCGGGGAAGGACAACCGATGGAGGACAGATAAATGGCTGTAACTACTACCCGTCAGCTTCTCGAAGCTGGAATGCATTTTGGGCACCAGACCAGGCGGTGGAATCCGAAGATGGCTAGATACATCTACGGTGAGAAGAAGGGCATCTATGTAATAGACGTTAAAAAGACACTGGAAGGCATTGATAAGGCTTACAGCTTTACCAGAGATCTCGTAGCCAGGGGTGGGGTAGTGTTGTTCGTGGGTACTAAGAAGCAGGCCCAAGAGCCGATCGCTGCTTATGCCAAAGCATGCGGGATGCCCTATGTGAACGAGCGCTGGTTGGGTGGCATGCTGACAAACTTCTCTACCATATCGGCCAGGGTCCGCAAGTTGCAAGAGTACGAAGATATGGATGCTGCTGGCGACTTCGATGCTATGCCCAAGAAGGAAGCGCTTCAGTACAGGCGTGAGTTGGAGAAGTTTAGGAGGAACCTTGGAGGTATAAGGACACTTGAACGTACTCCGGATGCAGTGTTCATCATTGATACGTCCAAAGAGCATATTGCGGTTGCAGAGGCACACAAGTTGCATATACCGGTCGTGGCTGTGGTGGATACCAACTGCGATCCTGATCAGATCAATTACGTCATACCCGGCAATGATGATGCCATACGTGCAAGTATGCTGGTATGTCGTGCCATGGCTGAAGCGGTGGCGGAGGGCAGGTATATGCGTGAAAACAACCTGTATCTGCCGGATGACCCTGATAGCGACCAGTCTGGATTTCTGGTGGCTGCTCAAGGGTATGCTGCCAGTAGCGATGCAGCAGGTAGCGCAAATATGGATGTAGTAGGCGGTGCAGAGGGTGCAGAAGAGGGTGCTAGTGCAGCAGAACAGGAAACGGCGGACGATACAAAAATATAACGGTAATTTAGGTAAAAAAATAGATGATGAAACGAGGTAATTTAATTGAGTAATAATTTCACAGCTCAAGATGTTCAGCGATTGCGGCAACTTACTGGTGCCGGAATGCTCGACGCCAAACATGCGCTTGAGAACTGTGGGGGTAATATGGAGGAGGCCAAGCAATGGTTGCGAGTGAAGGGTCTTGCTGGGGCAGCAAAACTAGAAGGCAGGGAGGCAGAGCAGGGTGCTGTGTCGCTTGTAATCAAGAATGGAGTGGCTGCGGCAGTCGAGTTGCGGTGCGAAACCGATTTTGTAGCAAAGGCTCCCCAATTCGTAACCGCCGCAGAACAGCTTGCAAATACGCTGGCCGTAGAGGGTGAGCATGCTCTCGATGGACAGGAGGAGACAATAGACGAATTGCGTACCTCATTCAGGGAGAATATATCTCTGGGTAGGACACTTAGGATGGAGGCAGGGCATGGCAATGCAATCGGAGGTTACTTGCACACCCAGGCTGGCAGGGGCATAAACGCTGTTGTGGTAGAGTTGTCCGGAGGTACCGAGGAGCTTGCACATGATATAGCTGTTCACATAGCCTTTGCTAAGCCCAAATATATATCTCGCAGTGAAGTACCTGCTGAGGATGTAGAGGCAGAGAGGGCAACATTGCTTGAGATATCAAGAAATGAGGGTAAGCCTGAGTCGGCGCTCGAAAAGATCGTAGAGGGTAGACTTAACGGTTTTTTCAAGGATAATTGCTTGGAAGAGCAGCCCTATGTACGTGATGAGAAGGTTACAATAGCCAAACTGCTTGATCAGGCGAAAGTGGTCAGATTTTCTCAGATAGTTGTAGGTTAGTGAGACTGAATCATAAGGTGATGTGTCTGCTAAGATGAGTGGTGATTACTCACAACGTCAGCTACTCAAGCTCTCAGGAGAGGCACTTGTCTCTTCCAGTTGTTCTGACGCTATAGATGCCGTGGTGCTCGCTCAGATGGCTGAGGATATAGCTGGAGCAGTCTCTGATCTCGGCATCGAGCTGGGTATAGTGGTAGGTGGGGGAAACATATGGCGGGGTGACCGTGGGGCAGGAAAAGGGATAGAGAGGTCATCGTCGGATGCTATGGGGATGCTTGCCACAGTGATTAATGCTCTTGCCCTACAGGATGCCATAGAACGTGCCGGTCAGCCTACTCGTGTAATGACCGCCGTTCAGATGGCGCAGGTAGCTGAGCCCTATATTCGAAGACGTGCCATACGCCATCTTGAGAAGGGGAGAGTCATTATATTGGCAGGAGGTATGGGTAATCCGTACTTTACTACAGATACGTCAGCTGCTTTGCGTGCCGCTGAAATAGGGGCTGAGATTCTCCTAAAGGGCACCCATTCTGGTGTAGACGGAGTATACTCTGCTGATCCTCGGGAAGATCCCTCTGCCGTGAGGTATGCACGTTTGTCCTTTATGGATCTGCTCAACAGGGATTTGAGAGTGATGGACATGACAGCTGTTACCTTTTGCAAGGACAATAATCTTCCCGTGCTGGTATTCGAAGTCAGTCTGTCAGGTAATTTGCGCAAGGCGCTTTCAGGCGAAGAGATAGGTACCCTTGTAAAGTGAATTGTATGACTTTCCTTCGGATGGTCAAATTATTCCATCAATCGTGCAATCACTTCCAGAGACAGCTACGCTGGAAACTATGAACGAAGAAATTATAGATGTAGCCATTGAAGAGGCCAGAGAAAAGATGAATAAGGCGGTAGGGCATGTCAAGTCTGAGCTTAGTGGCATCAGAACTGGCCGGGCTGCTCCTGGACTGGTTGAAACCATGAAAGTCCAGATGTACGGAGCAGAGGTGGAATTACGCCAGCTGGCCTCCATGTCTGTACCTGAGTCCAAGATGCTCGTAATATCTCCTTACGATAAGGGATCGATAGAAGCTATCGAGAAGGCCATTCAAAGCTCCGGATTGGGCGTCACCCCCAATTCCGACGGTCAGGTAATCAGGCTCTCGTTTCCCCCACTTACCGAGGAGAGGAGGAAGGATCTGGTAAAACTGGTCAAGCAGAAGGCAGAGGATGGCAGGGTGGCTGTGCGCAATCTTCGCCGTCAAGCCAGGCATGAACTGGAAGCGCTCGAACATGGTAGTGAGATCTCTTCGGACGAACTGGAGAGGGCAGAGCGTGAGATGGAGAAAGCGACCCATAGTGCAATCAGTGAAATAGATGCCCTGCTGGCTCACAAAGAGACTGAGTTAATGGAAGTATAGTAGTGGACGATGCTGTTCATAAGGAGTCAAATCCTACCCAGCAGGTGAAGATTACCGGTGCCATGCTTGCCACTGAGGCAAGTGAGGCGGAGGCCGGTTTGCAGCAGGGTCATGATGGGGATGGAGGCCAGGGGGAGCAGGTGCAGGGGGAAGCAGATATGCATGAGGGATCGCCAGGCAATGGCGAGCCATCGGGAGAAGGCGGTGAAAATGATCTGCAGTTGCCCTCATGGACAGATCCACCCACCGGTGTTGTGCCTACTGTACTGCGTGAAATGGCCAGGGAGAGTGGCGATACGGATGAAGAGGTCGCCATGCTGGAAGAGGGAGCACTTCATGCTCCATCGTGGCGGGAGCATGCTTACGAGTGGGAGGCACTTGATGTAGATGTAGAGGTGCTCTTCGGTGAAGAGGTGGGAGTAGGTGAGGCTGGCTCTGTTGCGAGTAGTTCCGTGGAAGAACCTGCCGAAAGCTCCGTCCAAGAATCTGTCGGAGTAGCGCTCGAAGAGAGCGGGGCAACGCATGCCGACGGCAGGGAAGACACCCATCGTCGACTTATCGGAAGTGGGCAGAAAGGCTCAGGTCGCAGTCTTGTTGTTGCAATAGCGAGTGGTCTGACCATAGGAGGACTGGCCCTGCTCTCGTTCTACTTAGGCACTCTTACTGCCGTGATATTCTGCTCAGTGCTGGTGATTCTTGCCTCTATGGAATGTTACGCTACTTTGAGAAGGGCACATAGGCATCCGGTCACGTTGATAGGGTTGCTGGGCTCTCTGGCCGCTATGATTGCGTCGTATAATGCCGGGCTGGCCGGGCTGGCTATAGCCACAAGTGCTACTTTTGTAGCTGTAGGCATATGGCTTGTGCTTATGCCGCGTGCCAGGGTAAGGCCGGTTACCCGTGCCAGTTCGACTATATTTGGTTTCCTGTGGATAGGCATGCTTGGTTCCTATTCTGCCCTTCTGGTGAACCCGGCCACCTTTCCTCATAGCCATGGGATAGCATTCCTGCTGGGGGCTATTATAGCTACGGTGGCTTCCGATGTCGGTGCATATGCCGTAGGTAGCCTGTATGGGCATCATAAGATGGCACCTGTAATCAGTCCCAATAAGAGTTGGGAGGGGTTGGCAGGAGCTGTAGTTGCTTCAGTGGGGGTCTCTGCCGGTATTCTACCGATGATCTCGCCATGGACTCTCTCCAGTGCTATCCTGCTTGGTGTAGTCGTTGCCGTGGTGTCTCCTCTGGGAGATCTTATGGAATCAATGATCAAGAGGGAATTGGGTGTGAAGGATATGGGGTCCATGTTACCCGGCCACGGAGGTATACTTGATCGCATAGACGGCCTGCTATTTGTGTTGCCTGCCACGTTCTTTCTGGTAAGCATCATCAAGATCTGAGTCGGTGCCTGGATATTATAGCGAAAATAGGTAAGTATATTCACATGGCATCTCCATTAAGAGCCTCAGCTGATAGGTCACCTAGAAAGATAGCCATTATGGGCTCTACTGGCTCTATAGGCAAACAGGCCATAGATGTAGTGAAGGGTAGCGAAGGCAGATTTCAAGTGGTGGCCATGTCGGCCTATAGTGATTGGAAGACATTGGCTGCCCAGGCATACGAGCTACATCCCGAATTGGTCGTAATAGGTGATCGAGATGCGGCTTCCTACCTGGAGCAGGAGTTGCCACAGGGGACATCTATGGAGGTAGGTGCATCGGGGTTGGTAGATGCTGTCATGGCTGGCGATGTGGTGCTTAATGCTGTAGTCGGGTTTGCTGGCTTACAGATTACGATTACAGCCCTTCAAGAGGGTAAGCGCTTGGCACTTGCCAACAAGGAATCTCTGGTTGCCGGGGGAGACCTGGTCAGTAGTATTTTGAGCAGAGGAATCGGAGAGATCATACCGGTAGATTCCGAGCACTGCGCGATCCAGCAATGTATGAGGGCATCGGTAGGTGCTGATGAGGTGTCCAGGCTGATTATTACATCTTCAGGCGGCCCCTTCAGAGGGTTTACTTCGGAGCAGCTTTCTGACGTAACTGTTGCACAGGCTCTTAACCATCCAAACTGGGTGATGGGGTCAAAGATTACCGTGGATTCCTCTACTCTCATGAACAAGGGACTTGAAGTGATCGAAGCCCATGTATTGTTTGGTATGGATTACGACAGGATAGAGGTGGTAATCCATCCGCAGTCTATAGTGCACTCGATGGTGGAGTTCGTAGACGGTGCTACGATGGCGCAAATGTCGAATCCAGATATGAGGTTGCCTATAGGATATGCACTTGGCTATCCAGAGAGGATGCCCGTTGCATACGGGAAGCTCGATTGGAGAGTATTGAGTAGGCTGGATTTCGATTTGCCTGACAGAGAATCATTCCGTTGCCTTGCTATAGCAGAGGAGGCAGGAAGACTCGGCAGGTCATATCCTGTATGGTTGAATGCCGCAAATGAGGTAGCAGTGGAGCTGTTTCTCCAATGTGCTCTGCCCTGGCGTTCTATAGCAGATGTAGTAGGAGGAGCAGTAGAGTCTTGCGAAGGAAGGAAGATGAATACCGTAGAAGAGGTAGAGTATGAGGATGAGCTTGCTCGCCAGGAAGCCAGAAGAATCGTCGATCATTTGGCCAGCTGAGCACCCAGGCCGGTTGATTATGTGCGAAAATAGTTAAGTATGGATGAGGAGATCCGAGCTTCCAGATATTCGCTTATAGAGCTGGCAATAGCCCTGGCTGTAATCATTGCCGGATCGATATACCTCCACGGAGGCTATGTACTCCTTGTCGTCGTTGCCATAGTCTTAATGGTGATGATTCACGAGCTGGGGCACTTCATTGCTGCAAAACTCAGTGGCATGAAAGTCACGGAGTACTTTTTCGGTTTCGGCCCCAAGCTATGGTCGATCAAACGCGGCGAAACCACCTATGGCATCAAGGCACTACCGCTGGGTGGATATGTCAAGATTATCGGCATGACCAACATGGATGAGGTGCCGGAAGAGGACGAACAGAGTGCGTATAGGTCAAAGCCGTTTCATAGCCGTTTTGCGGTAGGTATTGCCGGATCGACTATGCACGGAATAATGGCGTTTGTCATGCTATGGGCACTGGTGGTCTTTATCGGGGTGCCCGGTAACCATGGGGCGGAGATAAGTAGCCTCGTACCTGTGTCGAAGGGTTATGATCCGGCATATCAAGCGGGCATGCGTGCAGGTGATATCATAACGTCGGCAAACGGCCATAAGATTACCGACTTTACCCAGCTAGCCAGCATCATCGGATCAAACTCTGGCCGCAAGGTCACCATGATGGCTGAGCGTAACGGAGTGACGAGAGCATACTCTGTAGTACCGGCACCTGTACGGGTAGATGGGCACATAGAGGGGCGTATTGGAGTGCTTATTACTACCCCTACGGTCAGGTCGGGAGTGTTTGGTGGGGTGGTGTCTGCAGGTGAAGACTTTTCACGGGTGGTCTCGCTGAGCGTAGGTGCGATGGCTCATATATTCTCTGTTCACGGGATTGCGTCCTATCTTCATGACCTTACAAGTTCTAAGGCGGCATCCAAGGCCGCAAAGACCGGCAATCGTCCGGAGTCAATATATGGTGCAGTAGTGACCGCCGCACAGGCGGCCAAGGCAGGTATAGGCGATCTGCTCATAGTGCTTATATCCATAAACATATTTGTCGGCATAATAAACCTCTTTCCGATGCTGCCGTTGGACGGTGGTCATGTCGTGATAGCT
>JAMCPC010000066.1:0-2218 GCA_023379725.1 Actinomycetota bacterium | reverse complement strand
AACCTCAGGAAACCAGAGGAGATAAAGCTGGTAGCACATGAGGCAAAAGATCATGCAATTCCAATTCGTATCGGGGTCAATGCCGGATCCCTCCATCCGGACCTACTTAAACGTTATGGTAAGCCGACCCCAGAGGCATTGGTGGAGTCTGCTCGTATGGAACTTGATATGTTTCATGAGGTGGACTTTGAGGACGTGAAGATCTCTGTCAAAGCGTCAAACGTTATGCTTATGATAAATGCCTATCGCCTGGCATCCGAGACGTTCGACAACCCGTTGCACCTGGGAGTCACCGAAGCTGGTCCCCTTCCTTCCGGCATGATAAAGACGACGGCAGGTATAGCTACGCTGCTGGCCGAAGGAATAGGTGACACGATACGCTATTCTCTCACTGCCGATCCGGTAGAAGAGGCTAAGGCTGGGCGTATCTTACTTGAATCAATGGGTCTTAGAAAGAGGAAGAGTGTAGATCTTATTGCCTGCCCGTCGTGCGGAAGAGCAGAAGTAGATGTCATAGCAATTGCCAGGGCGGCAGAGGCAGAACTTGCCAGACGCTCCATTCCACTGCAGGTTGCCGTGATGGGGTGCGTGGTGAATGGTCCCGGTGAAGCAAGAGGAGCTGATTTGGGTATAGCTGCTGGCAGGCATCGTGGTCACCTGTTTATCAGGGGTAAGATTGTCAGGGTGGTACCAGAAGATGAGATGGTGGAGGCACTTGTCGACGAAGCAGAGAAGTTGATGGCTGAGGGAGTCGAGGCTAGGCTGGCCGCAGCCGATGCAGAAGCAGCGCTCCTTGCCGAGCAAGACTCAAGAGCAGCCCGGTCCTACTGAGGTAATTACAAGCATCTGCGCTACTACCGTCTCCGTAACTGTTTTTGCCGGTGAGCATAGGGACATGCTTGTTATGTTATTCCCGTTGATCTGCTCGGTCACGTTCAGAGGTGCGGTATTCGGCCATGGCGCATGATTGGCCACTTGGGGTGCTATGTCATCCCACCAGGTAGGGTCGGTGCTGTAATGTGCTGCTGCATGCATTGCAGCAAAGTACAGTTCGATTCCGAGATTTGATGCATCAAGAGGTATTGGTGATTGCTTGATGCTGATAGATGGGTTGCCCTGTATACGCAATTGACCAAGGAGTACTTCATTGTCTTGAAGTGTAACTCCGGTAGCTGCGAGACTGGGTGGAAGGGCGAGGAACGGCATTTCCGGCGATGCTGCTGACTGACTCTTTGTGGGTAGGGATGCTGGCGGCACGGCAACGGGAGGTGCTGTTCGTGTGGTGCCAGCGTATTCGGCAATTACTACATAACGATCTGGAGTATACCAGAGTGCATTCGTAGGGTAACAGGTTACCAACATTACGGTGCCCTTAGGGTAGGTGGGTAGAGGCTGACCGGGATGGCGTATCAGACTCTTTACTACCTTGTAGGTAGTGGTAGAGCATGGTTGGCGCCATAGTATGGTGTCACCGGCTGCCAGATGATTGATATTGGAGAACCAGGATACGTCATGTGCCAGGAATATACTGGTCTTGTTTGGTGCTGGCCAGCTGGTAGAGGTGTCATGTCCGACGGCAACGGCAAGCGTACTATTTGAGCTGCCGTGCTGTACCGGTGCAACTAGATGGATACTCGGGGCTTCAAGTAGCCCCGCGACGTCAGGTAGCCCCGCGACGCTAGGATTTTTCGCCTTTTTGCCGCCGTTAGCGCTTGTGGCGACGGAAGGAGTGCCGGTTGTGCCAGTGGGTAGTGCGCATACCTGCCTGGCAACGGTTGGCGAAGCAACTACCTGATGTATTATATATTGCTCATGCTTTATCAAATGGGCACCGACCGTAGCTGAGCGATGATTCCACCATAGAGGATATGCCACTCCGGCTGCTGCTACGACGATAAGTAACACACCTGTAGCACGAAAAAGCACCGTCCATGCAGAACGATGCTTTTTCGCCAGATGCAACCCCTTAGAATTACGTTTTACATGTAACTCCTGCGTAACAGAAGACCTCCAATATTAAGAATTAACCTTGGCGTGCATGTGCAACTCTATGCTTGCGCCTCATTCCCATGCCAAGCAACAAACTCATACCGGCAAGTGCAGCCAGAGCATCAAGTAGCCACCATGTCCATCCCGACCACGGCTTACCTGTAGAGGTAGTCGGAGTGGAAGCTGTCGGTGTCGTAGTGGTCGACGGAGTGGTCGAGGTGGGAGTGGT
>JAMCPC010000065.1 GCA_023379725.1 Actinomycetota bacterium | reverse complement strand
AAGACTGGTGAGATGCTAACTAGAAATTCGAACAAACACGACGATTCTCTTACGCCAATGTATGCTGCTCGGGAGCTGAGTTCCCCGGTATCACGCTATAGCCTGCCGGAAGAATCCATGCCATCCGATGTAGCGGCAAAGATAATCCTCGATGAGCTTAATCTGGACGGCAACCCCGCTCTGAACCTGGCATCATTCGTTACCACGTGGATGGAGCCGGAAGCCGACCAGCTGATAGCAGATACCCTGGACAAGAACTTTGTAGATGCTGACGAATACCCGCAGACCGTCGAGATACACGATCGCTGTGTAAACATCATTGCAAGAATGTTCAATGCGCCCAAACATTCAGCTTATACAGGATGCGCAACGGTTGGATCATCAGAAGCTATCCATCTGGCTGGCTTAGCAATGAAATGGCGCTGGAAGGCCAGTAGACAGGTGGCCGGTCTGCCCAGCACCAACCCTAATATTGTAATGGGACATAATGTACAGGTTTGTTGGGAAAAGTTTGCCAGATATTTCGATGTAGAACCTCGTTATGTCCCCTTGACCGAGGATCGCTTCGTCATAGGAGTAGAAGAAGCCATGTCGATGGTAGATGAAAATACTATCGGGGTAGTAGGTATTCTCGGATCCACCTATACAGGTGAATACGAGCCAATTGCACAGCTGGCAGCCGCACTCGACAAGTTACAATCGGAGACTGGGCTGGATGTACCTCTTCACGTAGATGCGGCAAGCGGAGGATTCGTAGCTCCCTTCTTGCAACCCGACCTTCAGTGGGATTTTCGCCTTCCCAGGGTCTGCTCTATAAACACCTCCGGCCATAAATATGGACTGGTCTACCCCGGTGTCGGGTGGGTCATCTGGCGCGATGAGTCCTATCTACCTCAAGAACTGGTATTTCACGTAAACTACCTCGGAGGTGACCACCCCACCTTTCAGCTCAATTTCTCCCGAGGAGCCAGTCAGATCATAGCCCAATATTTCAATCTCTTACGCCTTGGCCGTAAGGGATACACCTCGATAATGCAGGCGCTACACAATACAGCCAGCTCGCTTGCCGAAGATATCGACTCTTTGGGGCACTTTAGCATAATCAATGCGGGCAACGACCTGCCTGTGGTGTGCTTCAAGCTGAAAAACTCTCGTTCATACAGTGAATTCGACATCTCTGATGTCCTGAGGGAGAGAGGATGGATCGTACCCGCATATACAATGGCACCCAATGCCGAGAATATCGCGGTACTGCGAGTAGTAGTGAGAGAGGGGCTCAGCCTTGACTTGGCGCAGTTGCTGGTAGAAGACCTGCGCCATACAATAGCTCATCTGGAAGAGGGAGGCGGACCTGGACTGGCAGCGAGAAAACGCGAAACCTTAAAGAAACCTGGCGACAAGAGATCGCACACCAAGACACACGGAATCTGCTGAGATCTCTACCCGCCTCTGTGTGCCTCCTGCATGCTACAGCCGTATCTCTGCCTGGCCTCCTCGCCTGCCGACTGCCAAAAACAACTCCAACGGCATACCCCCTTACGTCTTTCTCGGCAGACCCCAAGGGAGTATTCAATTTCATCAATGGCCTATTGTCCTGACGTACTCTAACTAAATACTCTCTTCACTTGCCCACGGTACAATGATCGTTCCGTCTGAGTCAGCTTGTACTTCTTTCTCCCAGCCAACCACTGACGACCCTCCGACATAGATGCCCTTGTCGCTCATGCGATCCACTCTTACATTAACTGACCTTTCTCTGGTAGACCACTGTATGGCAATTCCTATCGTCATCAAGGAGGTAATCAACCCAGTAAGAATCCAGAAGACAGACGCACCTGCGTGGGTATTGGCAAGAGAGTAGATCTGTGGATCGACCGAATTATGGGCTGCTCCACCAAGAAGAGCGATAGACAGAAAGGAATCGAATGGCATAGCGAGCGCAGCCAGGCCAAGTCTCACGGGATAGCTGAAGCGTTTCCGCCCTATCCAGTCAATACTCAGTAGCGGCCACCATACCAGGGCACCGAAGAACAGGAACATGACGTTTACGAAGTCCATAAATGCGGGATGGTTCATGGCAAAGATGATCCCTCCTGCCAGAAAGAACCAGTACATAATTCCATAGTTGCCAAGGTTGGCAGTGAAGGGGTGTGCAACTGCACGCCAAGTCTTCCTGGAAAAGAATTTCAGTATCCTGATCTTGATACTTTTTTTGGAGGTTTGCATCATTAGGGTAACCGGCGCGCTCATGGCAAGCAGTATTGGAGCAACCAGCATCAACAGCACATGCTGCATGACATGATCGATAAAGGTCTTGCTGGCATAAGGGGCTATACTGGATTGCCACGCAAGCCCAATAGAGAATATTCCTCCTATAAAATACACTGTACGTTGGAGCGGCCACCTCCTTGACTTCGTCTGCCTGAGCGTACGTACTGCCTTCAGGTACCAAATGATAGATAGTATTTCAATTGCAAGCGTCATCATTGCCCACGGTCCGGTAGAAAATGTAGTCAATGCCCGTAAGGGTGTCCATGGTAAAAGGTGTGGCATACTCATTGGATAAACACTACCTGACCATTACTGGAACACGAACGATACGCCGCTTCGACTATTTCTACCGCATAGCACCCATCCCCAGGATCCACCGTTACCGGCCTATTGCCGGACACGGCACCCAAAAAATCATGAACTCCGGCTACGATAGAACTCCCCTTCCACCATATAGGATCATAGGGTACAGCTATGTGCCTGGTCCCATAAAAATCGAGTTCGCCATTATAGATGACCATGGGAGGATTGGAAAGCTGATCTACGACGATAGTTCCTTCAGAACCATACACCTCTAGTCGCTCATTCCACGGCATCTCAGCAGTAAAGGTAAACTCAGAGGAAAAAATTGTCCCATTGTCCAGCGTACCCGACACAATAGCGTGATCTTCCACCTCACTCTCATCTACCAGCTTATATTGCGATGCACGCAATTGGCTTATACTGCCAAAGAGCCACTTCAATAGATAGAAGGAGTGAGGTCCTGCATCCATGATTGCCCCACCTACAGTACCGTCAATCCTCCCTTTCCACAACGAGGTATCGCGAAGCCGTACAACTTCGCTACCAGATATAAAAGTGCGTACCAATCTGGGTACACCAATTACTCCTTCGTCCAGCAATCTCTTCACCTCTTTATAGGCATGTACAAAGCGCGTATTCTCAGCCACGGTAAATACGAGCTCGTTGCGTCGTGCTATCTCTATCAAGTCCCTGCACTGATCCGACAAGGGCGCCATCGGCTTTTCTACAAGTACATGCTTACCGTGATCAAGTGCTTTGCGTGCAAACTCGTAGTGCAACGCATGTGGAAGAGTTATATCTATAACATCTATCTCTGGATCATTGACCATGGACTCATATGAATCATGCGCGGTACAGGAAAGCTCCACTGCCCTTTTCGCGCGCAAACCCGCATCTATATCGAATACTGCCGATATCTCCCTTGGGGGGTACTTTTCGCTCTCTACCTGTCCTGCCTCCCCCTTTGCATCTGGCTTGAACGCCTCTGCATGTATAGCGTGAATCGTCCCCAAGCCTACCATCCCTGCCCGAACCGGCTTCATGTTCCCAGCAATACTATATCTCTACTCAGTCTTGAAATACGACGACTGCCGCCCTTTTCGATTACAAAAGTCTCCTCGTTCCCTACGAAGTCGATGCCCTCTACCGGCGTATAGAGTTCCACATTAATAACCATACCAGGTTGAAGAACCCGCTTTGATTCACGTAAAATCCAGCGTTCCTCGGTCTGAAGCCCTATATGGTGACCGACATGATCAAAGAACGGATCAAGACCATGCTCTCCAAATAGGTCGACTGCCAGTTGAAATACCTCACCCTCGGTCACTCCTGGCATAAGGAACCGTCCTACCTGGTCGACTATAGCAACCATCAGCTGCTGCGTATCCAATAGCTCCCTTGGTGGTTGTCCAGTATATGCATAGCGCCTATTGTCGGAAGCATATCCGTTGTAAAATGCACCAAGATCCAGCGTAACCAACCGATCTGGTTCGAGTATCTCGTCAATGGCCACTTCAGGATTCTCTCTCCCAAATGATACGGTTACATGACTTATCCCGGAAGCACCATGACCGGCCATAATCTCCTTGGCTATTTTAATCAACTCCAGCCGAGACATTCCGACATGCAGTACGCCAAACAACTCCAATACCGCCTGCTCTACTATATGGATACTCTCTTCCAGAGCAAATATCTCTCTGGCAGATTTTACCGTCCGTAAATCCAACATCAGGTCATCTATCTCCGCCAGACGAGAAGTCGTGATACCGAACGCTTCAAGCATGCTTATAAGGTAGTAGGGGCAAGTAGACTCTATCCCTATCTTTGCTCCACCTGTCTGTATCCCACCTATCCTGACTCCACCTGCACCTACCCCATCTTCACCAGCATCGCCAGTCATCTTCCCTTCAGAGCGCATAGCACCAGTATCTACCCCATCTTCACCAGCATCGCCGATACCCGACTTAGCCAAAGCGCCATCATATACCTGGCCAGCTACGTGATCTACAATCTTACGCAGCTCTATCTCTGCCCCTGACCTATCCAAGTACAACAACAGATCGTCCACACCAAATTGTGCTCCCAGGGTAGAGACAAGCCAGCAGGCCAACATAGTTCGTCCCTTACTGTCTATGCAGAGAGCAACAGGAAACTGGTTTGCGAGTGTGTGAAGTATGGGGTTTCCTGCACTGGGAATCAATGGATATCCGGTTGCGTAGAAAATATTCTCTGGGGAGGTAAGGATGATCGAACTTATTCCAGACTCTTGCATGTAGTGCAAAGCCTTATCCATCTCAAATCCAAGGGGTAAAAAATCAGCCAAACTCACAACCTCCCAAGTACTGCCTGCTCATTGCCACACTACTCTTACTATACCTTTCCCGCTATGCCTTACTACTCTCCTTATTGTACTACCTGGCTACCCATCCACCATCGACCAAAAGGTCGGTTCCGGTAATAAATGAAGCAGAGGTGCCAGCCAAAAAACATACCGCTTCAGCTATTTCGGCAGGATCAGCCCAGCGTCCAAGCGCCTGTTCAGCTTCACGCTCGGCTTTCACATCATCGAAAGACATACTGAGACGATCAGCCTCTATAGAGATATCCCCACGTAGCATTGCCGTATCCACAGAACCCGGGCTAACAGAATTCACCCGTATACCGTAAGGAGCAAGCTCCCATGCCAGAGCTCTAACCATAGAGATAATCGCACCCTTGGTAGCACCATAGAGTGCATGATCCGTCTGGCCAACATGACCGGAGACTGATGCCATACATACAATAGAGCCTCCTCCGGTTCGCTGCATGACCGGAATTGCATGTTTACACGTCAAGAACGTTCCTCCCAAATTAACGTCTACTACACGATGATATTCCTCCCACGATATTTCATGAAATGGCTTGACTAGAACAATCCCGGCCACGTTGGCCAATACGTCCAACCGTCCGAATTCCGACTCCACACCGGTCAGGATCTCGGCCACCAAACTCTCATCCGATACGTCACACTGAATATATTTTCCAAACTCGAAATAACCTATATCCTGAACATCAATTGCAACAACACTATAATCCAGTGCATGCAATTGGCGGGCAACGGCAAGTCCTATGCCCTGTGCCGCTCCGGTTACTATCGCAACCCTTTTACCGTCCATTATCCCCCTCTGGATGTATCGAAAGTTTCTGGGACATACCAAATATCTGCCGGGCAACAGCAGGAGTAGCGATTGGTCTTCCTATACTCCGCGCCATCTCCACCACCTCTCGAACAAGCTCATGAGTAGCGGTAATTATTACCGGCTTCCCAATTGTATTAGAGGTCAATCTAAAAACCGCTCGGGTATCTCTACGATCCTGGAACGGAACCACTCGCCAAGGGACTTGGCTTGCGGATCCTGCCTGGTAGAAGAGGCTACGCCCTCCTGCAGGAGTCCCCGGATTACGAAGTTTACGGCATTCAGGTTGGGAAGGGGGTAACGATCCACCTGGAGATCCTTAGCTTCATCCAATAACTCCTTGATCCTGGATACCGTCAATTCCGATTCAAGCCATAGATACTCATCATGACTGCGCGCCCAGAACCCAACGTTGGCGTTTGGCCCCTTGTCGCCCGAACGCGCACCGGCTACAGTCCCAAGCGGAAGCTTCCTGACAAGATGCCCACCTACGCCGGTACTACTGTATGCGCCTTCACTCCCTCCCTCTGGATCTGCTCTCCCGGCCGAACCACCAGCAGCACCGATCTCACCACCTGCATCCTCTCCTGTCCCATTGGTAGCTCCCGACATTGCCTGCATCTTCTCGGTCTCTGCAAGTGGCCGGGTACTCTCCGGCAAAATGGGCACCTCTTCAACGGCGCCATCGTAATGAACGACCTTTTGATTGACCCATCTTGGTTCGACCAGAGCAGGCCAGTAGACTCCATAGGCAGATGCCTCCCGGGGAATAGTAGTAAAATACAGACCGGGATAGCTAGCCAAAGCAATCTCTATGGCTTTGGACGAAAACGCTCTGCCCACTTTCTTGGCATCCTTGTCTTTTACCGTAATACGGAACTCAGCACAAATCTGATTGTCGCCAGAAGAGTCAGGATGTTCACAGCTTACAAGTCTCATATCAAGCTCATCGAAATCTTCTGGGTGTCCAATCTCATGGAGTACAGTGCGTCTCACCAGATCTGCTTTCTTGTCGATATCCAATCCTGTCAACACGCAACTGATGCTATTTCTCCATCCCCCCAAGAGATTTATACAGACTTTAAGCGTATCCGGCGACGGAAACCCCTTCACCCCACTTATTGCTACACGATTATCCCCGACATCCTCCAAATGAATAGTAGAAAAGTCAGCAACTGCATCGGGATTCGCATAGCATGGTCCTGCAATCTCATAGAGCAGCTGAGCGGTAACGGTTCCTACAGATACAAGTCCACCGGTATTCTCATGCTTAGTAATGACCGAGCTACCATCATCTGCAATTTCGGCTATAGGAAATCCGGGATGCTCCAAACCAGGAACCTCCTGGAAAAATGCATAATTTCCTCCGGTTGCCTGAGTACCGCATTCTATGACATGGCCTGCCACCACAGCTCCAGCCAGCCTGTCCCAATCTTCGCGCCCCCAGCCATGCCACCAGGCCGCAGGCCCTACGACCAGGGAAGCATCGGTCACCCTTCCCGTCACCACAATGTCGGCACCTCGCGAGAGTGCCGATACAATACCAGATGCACCCAGATAGGCATTGGCAGTGACGGGGGGGTTTGTCTTGACATCCAACGGCTTCCCGGTATCCAGATGAGAGAGAGGATTGCCAGACTGTACAATCGACTCCACAGAAGGAAGAATATCATCTCCTTCCACATAGGATACCTTGGCATCCACACCAAGTTTTTTCGCCAACTCAGTAATCGCATTAGCCAATCCGGCAGGATTCAAACCACCAGCATTGGTAACCACTTTGATACCCCGTTCAATACACGTACTGAGTACTTCCTCCATCTGTGTCAGGAATGTAGTAGCATACCCCTTACTCGCATCCTTGCTTCTCAGCTTCCAGAGAATAAGCATGGTCAATTCAGCCAGGTAATCGCCGGTTAGAAAATCTATCTCACCACCTTTCACCATCTCGGCGGCTGCAGCCACACGATCTCCATAAAAACCTGAACAATTCGCTATACGTACCGGCCTATTCACTTTACCACCTTACTTATTATCTGAACTTATTATCTGATATCACTTTACAGCACATCTAAAATCCCACCCCCATAACGAATCTTACCCCTATAGCACTATTGGGCCACACCCAGGCAGAAATTATTCATCATCTGAGACTACAGCGAGAATTTTACCCGCCTCGACCTGGTCCCCGACTCCGACGTACAACGAAGTGATCTGTCCTTCAGAGGGAGAACGCACTTCGTGCTCCATCTTCATCGCCTCCAGGACAAACAGCAACTCTCCCTCCCCTACGTGCTGACCTTCAACAACAAGTACCTTGATGACCGTCCCCGGAAGCGGAGCATCCAGGGAACCTACCTCCAATTCGTGTGTGCTACTCGGGAAACGCTCAGACTCCTTGAATACCGCAGAACCATCAAAGCTATCTACATAGATATTATGCACGACTGAATCCTCTATGCAGCCACCGATGGAGCCGACCAGACGATCTTGGGTATCTATATCTATATCCACGTCAAAGCGCTGCAACACTCCATTGTGTTCGAGGACAACTAATTCAGGAGTAGCAGACACATATAATATATCTTCCCTCTTATCACCGTCTATAAAGAGATCGGCATGGCTACCGTAGCGATCGAATTCGTACCCGACCGAAATAGTATTGCCATCGTTGCTTTCAAGGGTCGTAGACTGTGGCTGAGTAGACATATTGCGCCATCCTGACGGTACGAGGCGCTGCACCTTGGCATGCTCCCTCCTAAGAGCCTGTCGTGCCAGTACTGCTGCAAGAGCATACAACTCAAGTCGATCTCCATCTACAGCAGACCTTCCAAGCTCCTGAGGTGCATGGCGTACCAAGAAACCAGTATCTATCTTACCCTCGATCATCTCCGGATGGTTGAGAATCGCAATCAACAAATCCCGATTAGTGGTGACTCCATGGATTTTGGAACGCTTAAGAGCATCTGCAAGTATTTCCATAGCCGTTTCACGTGTATCTGCATACGATATTATCTTGGCAAGCATTGGATCATAAAATGGACTGATTGTAGAACCGTTCTCGACACCTGAATCGACACGTATTCCGCGTATGTCGGGAACCTCGAAGCGGCGCAACGTACCCGTAGAAGGCTGCCAATCCTTGGTAGCATCTTCTGCATAAAGCCTTACCTCTATAGCATGTCCATGTATGGATGCATCCATGACAGACAGTGGCTGGCCTTGGGCTATCTCGAGTTGTAGTCTCACTATATCTACCCCACAGACCAACTCAGTAACCGGGTGCTCTACCTGGATACGGGTGTTTACCTCCAAAAAAGCGAACGACCCATCCTGTAGCAGGATAAACTCAACCGTTCCTGCACCTACATAGCCTATGGTCTTCGCCGCAGTAACAGCCGCATCGCAGAGCGCTTTGCGCAGTTCTGGACTGACCGCAGGAGATGGGCTCTCTTCAATAATCTTTTGATGCCTTCTTTGAATCGAGCATTCGCGTTCATTCAAATGAATGACATTACCATGACTGTCCCCCACTATCTGTACCTCTATGTGCCTCGGATCGATAGCGTAAGGTTCGAGAAATACCGTTCCATCACCAAAGGCTGAGGTGGCTTCCCTGATAGCCGATTTGACGGACTCGACCAAGTCCTCGGAATTCTCTACCACACGCATGCCTCGCCCACCGCCACCAGCCGATGCCTTTACCAGGACCGGCCAAGTCAGCTGAGTGGACCGTGCAAGTAGGTCGTCTACGAAATCCGAGCTGTCAAGTTCCTCTGCAGCTCGTACTCCAATCGTAACTGTTGGCAATACTGGTACCCCCGCCTTTGACATGGTATCTTTTGCTGCGAGTTTTGAACCCATGGCGGATATGACCTCAGGTGATGGTCCGACGAAAGTAATTCCTGCATCACGGCATGCTGATGCAAAACGGGCATCTTCAGAGAGAAAACCGTATCCCGGATGTATGGCATCCGATCCGGTCTTCCTGGCCGCTTCTATGATCTTATCTATCTGAAGATATGTATCTTGGGCAGAGCTCCCCGGTAAACGCACTGCCAAATCGGCTTCTTTTACATGAGGTGACTGCTCATCGGGATCGGAGAAAACAGCTACACAGTCTATACCCATGTCGTGCGCACTTCTCATTATACGTCTAGCTATCTCGCCGCGATTAGCTATCAGCAATCTATTTATCTTATTCGTCCTACTGCTTGGATCAGGCATAGGTATCACAGCCCTTCTTACATGCGGAATACGCCATAACCTTCTCCTCCGCTGTAAGCGGTATTGTCGACCACCGATAGGCAAATGCCAAGTATGGTCCTCGTATCTCTCGGATCTATGATCCCATCATCGTAAAGCCTCGCTGACAGGTAGAATGGCTTTTCCTCTGCCAATATCTGATCCTCTACCATCTTGCGTATATTCTCGTTTGCCTCTTCGTCGAATTCTATACCTCGTGATGCAGCATTCTGGCGTGCCACTATGGACAGTACACCCGCAAGCTGAGCGGCACCCATCACGGATGAACGTGCTGACGGCCATGCGAATAGAAACCTTGGATTGTAGGCTCTCCCGCACATGCCATAATTACCCGCACCGTATGACGCACCCAGAATAATCGTAATATGTGGCACTGACGAATTGGCTACCGCATTGATCATTTTGGCCCCGTTTTTAATAATGCCTCCCTGCTCATATACCTTTCCAACCATATACCCGGTAGTGTTCTGCAGGAATAGAAGGGGGGTATTCACCTGGTTGGCAAGCTGGATGAATTGTGTAGCCTTCTCGGCCTCTTCACTGAAGAGTACTCCCTGGTGATTGGCGAGGATGCCGATAGGGTACCCATGAATGGATGCCCATCCGGTCACCAGGTTGGTACCGTAAAGAGGCTTGAATTCATCGAAACGCGATCCATCCACCACCCTGGCTATCACCTCTCTTGGATCGAACGGAATCCTCAAATCGGCTGAAGCTATACCCAGGAGCTCTTCGGGATCATACAGGGGATCGTCGGCTTCCATGGTAGGGCCAGGACCCTCCTTCTTCCAGTTAAAGTGATAGACGATATCCCTGCCCATCCTTATCGCTTCCATTTCATCTCGTGCAAAGAAATCTGCCAATCCCGATACCTTTGCATGCATTTCAGCTCCCCCCAACTCTTCATCGTCGGATTCCTCTCCAGTAGCCATCTTTACCAGCGGAGGTCCACCAAGAAATACCTTTGACCGCTGGTCAATCATCACGACATAATCGCACATGCCAGGTATATAAGCACCACCTGCAGTAGAGTTCCCGAACACCAGAGCAACCGTAGGCATCTTTGCGGCAGAGCGATTGGTCAGATCCCTGAACATCCTCCCGCCTGGAATAAATATCTCTCCCTGAGTAGGAAGGTCTGCCCCGCCAGATTCCACCAGATTGATAGTGGGAAGGCGATTCTCCATGGCAATATCAGCACCTCGGAAGGTCTTCCTCATAGTATACGGATTTGATGCTCCACCCTTTATCGTGGGGTCGCTGGCCGTAATCAGGCACTCCACTCCGCTGACTACTCCGATACCCAGTACAGTCGAGGCACCTACTGCAAACTGTGTCCCCCAAGCCGCCATGGGACATAGCTCCAAAAAAGCCGTATCCCTATCGAGTAGCCATTCAATCCTCTCCCTGGCGAGCATCTTGCCTCTGTCTCGATGGCGCTTTACATAGTGCTCTCCACCACCATCCTTTACCAGCGTCAGTTGCTCGTTCAACTCATCAAGAGCCTGTTCCATCGCATCTCGATTCTCCCGGAAGGTATCTGACGCAAGATCCAATCTAGTATTCAATATATGAGGCATAGTACTTTTATACATGATAGTACCGACCTATTGCCGCATGCAATTTCACGTTTCCAGCTTCGCCAATGAAGCATACGTGGTATGCCGGGTCTTGGAGATCGGACTTTGGAGATCGGGTCTTGGACTATACGCATATTTGAATCACATGCATGCTATCCTGGTAAGGCAGTAGCGCCAGCACTAGCACCAGCTGAACTGAACAGACCAGTCAAAGCAAAATGGAAAACGACTTGCACAATATATCAAGAAGGCAGTTTATCAACGGAACGGTTAAGGCGGGGGCAGTCCTCGGTACCGGTTTGGTTGGCATGTCTCTGGCCGCCTGCTCAAATATACCTACGCCGGATCGGAGCAATGTAATTGATGTGGTCGATATGGAGAAAATCGAACCTGACTACCAGCTTTTGTACACATCGTTGCAGGGCATCGTCAATGCTTACCATCCCCGCATCTATCTAATGGGGGTGAACGGCTCCGAACCGCAGACAAAGAGTACTGACAAATTATGGCTGTCGGATATAGTCCCCATGAAACCTCAGGAGATTAGTCCTACCCAGATGCTGTCAAAGTACCTCAAATACATAAACGGTCTGGTAGTGTGGGATCCAACTATAGCGGTGCATAGCCAGAATGTTGCAACCACCCTATCTGGTGCAAATAAGTTACTACCTGCATCACCCAGCATGGTAGACGGTAGCCAGCTAAAAAAATATGCTTTACCGATCAAGAGGGACCTGCGAAGCCTACGCTTCTCTGATGGCTTACAGGCATATAAATGGGCATTGCAGCAGATGAAGTCAAATAACATCAATGTTACGGGATCGCCCGCCTGGATTGGAGATATTCTGGATACATCGACAGTCAGGGCTGCCTTAAGAGACTGGATAGTAGCTACAAAAGGCTTTGCCTTTGAACTATACCCCGAGAAAGATGGTCAACTGGAGTTTTTGACCTATCTACTGGGCTACTTTCCTCACACCTCCACAATCTACGGATATCTCTACTACGATGATGCACTCTACCGGAAAACTGGTATTGCAGAGAATGAAGCTACCTCCGTATCGACCATCTCTGCTTCAAACAAAGCACTTGTTGCAACCAACACTGCAACCAATTTGAGCGTCTACCCGAGTTTCCCCGCTACTGCCAAGCGGCCACTATGGTCAGTAACGACCAGTACCGTCAAGCCCGATACCACTTATGTTGCTTTCGGCGTATCTGATGGCGATAACGTCAGCTACAACCTGCAACGTCTGCGCGCAACCTGGTGGGATGACCCCAATAGAGGTCATTTTCCAATGGCATTTTCAATCTCTCCATGGTTGCACAAGCTGGCTCCAGGCGCCTTCGCCTACTACACATCTACCATGACTGACAACGAAAATTTGATCATGGGACCAAGTGGTGCCGGTTATGCATACCCCTCAGACATGCCCGACCTGGCAAAATACTTGCGTACCACCAAGTCTCTAATGGAGGAGACCGGGCTGGAAGCTATCTGGATACTGGATAACAATACCATCCTACCTTCATCTACACACATAATCGACCAGTACATAAGCGAGCTCCATCCATCAGCCATAATAGACTTATATGGGGGCTTCCCCTCTGCTCAAGCATTCAGACCAGCTGTAAGCGTGAGACACAACACACCTATACTGAACTCTGTACGAGGTATGGGCATCTCCCCGACGGTAAATGCCATACAAACTACCGCCAACTTCGAGCCTGCTTATCCAGGCAACGTCAAATTCGTATTCGTCGCCCTTGATACCTGGGAAACGACCTATGAAACAGCAATAGAGATAATGAAACAGTTGGGCGCAGGATATGAGGTAGTCAATCTTGCAACTCTATGCGATCTAATCTTGAAGTATGTATAGTAAAGCATGTGCTGTGCTGCGCTGTGCTGTGCTGCGCAATTGATCAGGGGCGTCATCTACAGACTAAATGACTTGCATCCCACACCAAGAGGCGCGAAAAACGCCAGTCGCTGAGAGCGAGGTAATCCGTTCGTATCAAACTGACGACTGAGGAGGCCTGCCTGGTCCCGGAGGCCCTGCAAATGCCTGAGCTATTTTCATCCACTCGAGGGCATCGTCACCCTTGATCTCAAGAGAGACATCGGCAAGATTCCTTCGCTCTGTAACTATTAGACAGAAATCGAGCGCAGTACCATGAACAGAATTGGATGCATCATCTGGCCCCCAATGCCATGTATTACCTTGCTCGGTAGGATCCTCAAGGTAAACCGCTACCTCCGATAAGGGTGGCTCCAACCCTCTTACTATATACGAAAAATTGCGTGTACGTACCCCCAATTCTGCAATATGTCTCAGCCTTGCCGTCGGTTGCCTGACTACGCCCAACGCGTCTACGACATCCTGACCATGCGCCCAGGTCTCCATCAATCTGGCTGTTACGAAAGAACGCATGCCCATTGGCGGTCCATACCATTTAAGTCTGGATTCCGGATCTGCCGTAGAAAGACAACCAAGCAACTTCTCTCTGGCCTCTCGCCACCATGCCAACACACCTGCCCCATTCATAGACCTCCCTCTTTCAAGATGTTCGACAATGGGATCTATGCTCAATGACATTACCTCTTCCACATGTGCTGCAAAGCCAGCGGGGTCGACCACTGCCCTCCTGGCTGCATCATCAAAATATGCCAAGTGGCCAATGCTGTCTCGCACATCCCATCCTTCTGCTGGAGTAGGATGTAGCCACTCATCTTCATCGATGACCGATACTATTCTATCGAGATCATCATGCTCTGCAGTAATATCCGCCAACAATGTCGGCCACCATTCGGGAGTATTCATCATGGCCTATATCATAGTATCTCTGGCAGTCAGTGACCTGTTCCACATGACCTGTTCCACAGAACAGGTGGACGAGTTCATGGGTGAGCGTGAAAATCTGGGCCGCCTTGGTGTCGGCACCGTTCACGAACACCAGCGGCGCGAGCCTGTCAACGAGGGAGAAGCCGCGGAACTCCTCGGGGTCGAGCTTGCGGTGAGTGTTGGCGCCGACGATGCCGCTCACCATCACGAGCACGCCCAGCTCCTCGGCATGGTCGATGAGGGTTCGTAGCGCGTCCGACCAGGTGTGACCGCGCTCACTCGGGTCGAACCGCAAGGTCGCTCTGACTTGTTCGGCGGCCTCGACAATTCAGCCCAAAAAGATGCCTACTAGGATGATAGAGATGAGACTACGAAAGGAGGTGAACCAGACGGTCCAAACCACCGAGTGACCACCCAAGTGGGGGTGGCAAAAAACGACAGGAATGACCGGCAAATTACGCAGGAATAGTCGCACAAGTCGATGACGCCGCTTGACAACGATAGTGTTAGCAGCGGGTTAAAAATGACCCACCAATAGCAATATAAAAATGACCCACCTCCCAGGAAAGTAGTACCCTCTTTGTAACAATAAAACACAAGGAGGTAACAATGCTGAAAGGCAGGTCATTAATGAATATATATCAATTAGCAGAGGAAGGTCTTGGTTATCGCGAAACAGCAAGGCTAACAGGACATTCCAGGAATACCGTCAGAAAGTACTTACGCGATGGCGTAAAGTATGGAAACACCAGCCGTAAGTCGAGAGGCTCCAAGCTGGACCCATACAAAGATACCGTATCAGAGCTGGTAGAAAGTGGGCTTACTTCCACTCCTGCTATCATGGAACGGATAGTTCCACTCGGTTACAGCGGTAAGGAGACCACTCTTAGAAACTTCATACGTTCCATCCGTCCTCCACGCTCCGTCCAAGTAGCAGTAAGGCGCTACGAGACAAAACCAGGAGAGCAACTCCAGTTTGACTGGGGTATCCTTCCCTTTGTCAACAAAGACGGCAAAAATGCAAACTTGCCGTGTTTTGTCGCCACCCTCTCTTATTCCAGGAGACGCTACATACGGTTTGCCGACTCGATGGACATCTATGGCCTTATCACTTGTGTGATCGAGGCTTTCAGGTACTTT
>JAMCPC010000064.1:14250-30472 GCA_023379725.1 Actinomycetota bacterium | reverse complement strand
AACCGGTCGTATGACACGATACTTGGGGTGCTCGGACGTGGCGATGGATACACCCTGAATTCCAAGGGGCAGCCTACCAATACCAATCCAAATGGCAATGGCCAGTACATAGAGGCCTTTCACCTTCCGACCGAATGTCGTTCATACACGCTACCGACCAATACATGGAACCCAACTCACGAGGCATACGATGGAGGCAAGATGGATGGCTTCATCACCAACGGTAATGGGGCGGCTGCAATGGGGTATTATACCGGTACAGACATACCATTCACCTATAGCCTTGCTTCGACATTCCCGATAAACGATCGCTATTTCTGTTCGTTGCTCGGCCCGACGTTTCCAAATCGCCGCTACCTTATTTCAGGTACATCAGACGGATTGGTGGATGACTTTACTACGTTTTACGATATACCTAGCGATGTACAGAGCCATCCGGCAAACGGAACTATATTCGATCATCTGAACAAGCATTCTATATCATGGAAGGATTATTTCTCTGTATTTCCCACGATTGCCCTTTATCCCTACCTACTTACCCAGAACGTCGGCAAGTACGTTCCCATAGAGGAGTTCTTTTCCGACGCGTCATCAGGGAACCTGCCAGCAGTCTCTCTGGTGGATCCCGACTACCTTACCAATAGTGAGGGAGAGGGTCAGGATATTCAGTTTGGCGATAATTTTCTTGCATCGATAGTCAATGCCGTGATGAAAGGGCCTAAGTGGTCCAAGACTTTACTGGTGTGGACATACGATGAAGCTGGTGGATACTACGATCATGTGGCACCTCCCTCTGCCCCGATTCCTGACAATGTGGCACCGCAGCTTTCATCTACCGACATAAAGGCGACATTTGACCGTTACGGAATTCGGGTGCCAATGGGCTTGGTATCGCCTTACGCAAAGACGAATTATGTTTCCAGTGATGTATCTGATCACACTTCGATCTTGAGGATGATAGAGACCAAATGGAATCTACCTGCCCTCACCAAGAGAGATGCAGGTGCTCACAACCTGCTTGACATGGTGGACTTCCAGTCCTCTCCTGCCTTTGCCACTCCCCCCAAGCTGGCTGCCCCTGCGGATTGGTCAGCCAATCTCTGCGTACCGGGGACCACCGGAACGATTCCTCCTTCGTCGGCAGTACTGTCACAGCCTGCATAGATACAGTTATGTGGGTAAACTTGGCTGGGTTGCCGGGTGTTCGTGTTATTTGTGGGACTGGTCACCAGCTATATGTCGATCCGGCTCAGCGGCTTGTCGGACAGCACAAACAGTTGATTTTTGTGAACTGTCTGACTTGATCTGACATCTCTATAGCTTGATCTGCGAAGTGCTGATCTGCGAAGTGCTGCAGTAGCTTTCGATGGATTGTTGCTCAGATATCCACCACAAAGCATTTGCCTTGGGCTAGTGTCGAATACATGTTCGTTTTAGGTATAGATCCTGGTTTGACTCGTTGCGGATATGGGCTTGTCAAAAAGGAAAACGTGTCTCCGAGCGCCCGCAACTCAGTAGTTGCGGTTAGCGGGGGTATAATTGTAACGGATCATAGCTTTGATGTTCCACGTAGATTAAGTAGACTCATGGAAGAGCTCAGGCTGCTTATAGAAGAGAGTCGTCCTGATGTGGTCGTCGTCGAGAGAGTGTTTTTCCAGACAAACGCCAAGACTGCCGTAGGTATAGGCCAGGCTGGGGGGCTTGCATTGGCTCTGGCGGATGCTGCAGGCTGTGAGGTCGTTCAGTACAGTTCAAATGAAGTCAAGCAGACGGTTACTGGATACGGTGGAGCCACCAAGTTGCAGGTACAACGCATGATCGCGTCATTATTGGGTCTTAATGGACTCCCATCTCCTCCGGACGTAGCTGATGCGCTTGGCCTCGCATTATGTTACTTAATGAACCTCCCTATGCGAGATGCTATAGCTTCATCAAGCAAGGCAATATTGGCTGCCAGGGGCACGAGGTAACCGATGATCGGTTGGCTAAAAGGGAATGTACGTGTTGTAGATCCGGGAGGATATCTTATACTGGACGTAGGGGGTGTCGGGTACAAAGTAAACGTTCCACAATTTATGGTAGACATTCCAATCGGTGGAGACCTGGAACTTTTTATATATACCCATGTAAGGGAGGATGCGATTATCCTGTATGGATTTGCTACCGATGCCGAAAGGCTGACTTTTGAAAAGTTGATTGGAGCTAATGGCGTAGGCCCATCGCTCGGATTATCCATCCTGTCTGTTCTCGGAGTTGGAGATCTGTACGACATCGTTACCAGCGAGAACATAGATTTGCTCTGTACTGTGCCCGGTATTGGTAAGAAAACCGCAGCAAAGCTCGTAATAGACCTTAAATCCAGTATTGATGCACTTGCTGCTGCTCAAGATTCCATGACCGGAGGTCTGGCTGACGACATTTTGATTGATTCATCCTCAAGCGGCTCTCCAGGATTTGATAGCGTCAATGGCGACGGTGCAGACGATGGCAGTGAGATAGCTGCCAACAGCCATGGAAAAGATAGCGTAGATAGAGACACCGGTAGTGATGCTCAGAGCATTGGTAGTGATCAGCTTAAGAGCAGCCGTAATGGTGGTAGCAGAAATAATCAGCCTGACAGGAGCAGGAGTAGTAATGGTAACAGTAGAGGAGTAGATAGCGCTCATGCGCGTTCGGAAGCCAGGTCGGCACTGATGTCCCTCGGTTACAGCCTGGAAGAGATAAGGGTAGCAATGAGAGGTACGGGTAGTGCACAGTCCGTAGAGGATATACTGCGCAATGCACTCAAGCAGTTGAGCAGGGATCGAGGCATGTAGTTTTATGGGAGCGAGAAAAGAGGTAATAAATAACCAGTCATCGGAGTATGATGATGATTTGCTGCTGGGTCCTCGCCAGACAGATCCTGTTGCGATAGCTGGCGAGTACGCAGACGAAGCCAAGCTGAGACCTAGAACACTCGCTGATTTTACCGGCCAGAGGGATCTGGTCGAGCATCTAAGCATAGTGCTCGAAGCGGCGAGAAAGCGGGGTGGATACGCAGACCATATACTGTTTGCAGGGCCTCCCGGCCTTGGCAAGACATCGCTGGCGGGTATAGTTTCAGCAGAGATGGGTGTGGGTGTCAGAGTTACCTCCGGGCCAGCGTTGACCAGGGCCGGAGATCTCGCTGCCCTATTGACTGATCTGCAGGAGGGGGATGTACTTTTTATAGATGAGATTCATCGTATGGTGGTGGCAACCGGAGAGATACTCTATCCTGCAATGGAAGATTTCAAGATAGACATTGTAATAGGTAAGGGACCTGCGGCCAAGTCTATAAGGTTGGACGTTCCAAGATTTACACTTGTAGGGGCTACGACCAGGATGGGTATGTTGGCTGGGCCGCTTCGTGACAGGTTTGGCTTTGTCGGCAGGCTGGACCTTTATCCTGTCGATGATCTGGCCGATATCGTGATGCGTTCTGCAAGGATACTTGGGATAGGTATAGATGTAGATGCAGCATTGGAGATTGCCAAGCGCTCGCGGGGCACTCCCAGAATAGCCAATAGGTTGCTACGTAGAGTACGCGATTTCGTAGAGGTACGTTCCGATGGGGTCATTACTCCTGATTCAGCTATTGCTGGTCTGGATACCTTTGGAGTGGATGAACTCGGCCTCGATAAGGTGGATCGCTCAATCCTTGAAGTGCTTTGTGTGAGGTTTGACGGGAATCCGGTAGGGCTTACTACTCTCGCGCAATCTGTGGGAGAGGATCCGGATACCATTGAAGATGCTTACGAGCCGTACCTGCTCCAGGCCGGGCTACTTCAACGTACTCCAAGAGGGCGGATAGCAAGTGCCCGTGCCTTTGAGCACATGCGCATAGATCATCCCGTAATGGGCAGATTTGACCTGTCCTCATAGTGTGACATCCTCCCCGCACTTACGAACAGGATTTGCGTTGCCTTTAGAGGGTACCGTGGCATCCTTCACCATCTACTGTGATAACAGTGACAACGACACCCGTCACCATTACCGTCACCATTACCGTCAGGCGATTCTTTATTGATTAGCTGGTATTTGCCGTGGCCAACCTTTTGTGGCGGACATCTTCAAGGGAATCAAGACTTGTCCGGAGGTCGTGGCGTTAGCCGACGGTTGATCTCAGAACCAGCCTTCCACGTCCACCACCACATTGGTGTAGCCGGATGGATTGTAAATCGAGATGCCGCCGCCTGATCCGAGAGGGACAATCACCTGGCTTGCAATTATCGTGCCGTTTCCCGAGTCGATATTGCCATAGTTGATGCTGGATGCCAGTGGGCGTGCCAGGCCTGCTGGCCATACGGTCAAGTATCCTGAAGCATCGGAAGTGGCAACGGTAACGTTCAGTACTACGGCGGTGGCAGTGATCGGAACTCCGGCACCACTGTTGGTATTGCCCAGAGGGGTTGTCCCACCTACTTTTACGGTGAGTACACCATGGGGAGCAATAGTCTGTCCCGCGTAGGGCTCACCGGAACCTGACCTTGTGTCCGCTATGCGGTAGGGATTGACAGGGGTGAACTGTGAAGGAGAACTTCCAGAGGTGCTTGTGCTGCCTGGGGTGGAGAACCAGCCTTGTACATCCACCACCACGTTGATACTTCCATGTGAGCTGTTGTAAATGTTTACTTCGCCGGAGGGGGACACTTCTGCTGCAACCGAGTTCGATACAGGCAAGGGACCCGATGAGATTGCCGGGTTTCCATCCAGTATCACCGGCGAGACTATAGGAGGTATTGAGAAGTTGACTGTGGATGCCAGCGGGCGTGCCTGGTCGGTAGGCCAGACGGTCAGGTAGCCTGAAGAAGCGGCGTTGACGGCGGTTACGTTCAAGTCAACGGCGGTAACACCGTTGGCGGGGATGGTGCCGGTTCCGATGGCCTTTATGGTGAGTGTACTATCAGGAGCAAGAGTATCTCCCGCGTAGGGTTCACCGGATCCCGGCCTTGTGTCCGCTATGCGGTAGGGATTGATCGCGGTAAAGCTGCTGGTGCCTGTAGGGCCGTACCAGCCTTCCGCGTCCATCACCACATCCACCTGTCCACTGGAGGCATATACATTTACCTGGCCGTTCAATCCAATTGGAACAGTCACCAGATTGGCGACCGGTGCAGTACCGGAATAGTTGACCACAGAGGAAATGCTCTTGGAATACCCGGTAGGCCAGACGGTCAGGTAGCCTGAAGAAGCGGCGTTGACGGCGGTTACATTGATCACTGCCGCTGTAGCGCTGATGGGTATACCGTTGCCACTCCCTTGAGGCTGGGTACCTCCGATCTTAATGCTCAGCACACTACCGGTGCCAAGGGTCTGTCCCGCGTAGGGCTCACCGGAACCTGGCCTTGTGTCCGCTATGCGGTAGGGAGTGACTGGCGTGAACGAGGAAGCTATTCCAGATGTGTAGCTGGCGGCTTGCTGATAACTGAAGGTGATCTGGCTGGTGGGAGCAGTCGTCCCGCCAGGGGTTTGAATAGTGACGCTGACGGTTCCACTTTCCGGTGGCGACACCGCGGTCAACTCAGAAGATGACTGAACAACTACAGATGGACTTGGTACGGTACCGAAATTGACCACCGTACGGCCTTGAACGAATCCGGCACCTGACAGGGTCACAGTGGTTCCACCGTAGGAAAAGCCGCCGCTGGGGCTGATGGAGTTGATCGTGGGCATCAGCCATCCTCCAGTCGTTGTCGAAAGCACCATGCTTTGGCTTGGCATCAATCCGGTAGCGTAGCAACCGACGGCCGATGGACACGAGACCCCAAACATGGACAGCGGTTGTACGGGCAGTGTCTGTTCCGTCCACTGTACCCCTCCATCGGTGCTGGCGAGAATGCCTCCGGAAGAAGGTGAGAATAATTCACCACTGGCTGCCCAGCAGTCCTGAGTATTTGCGCAGGAAATTCGCATGACCGGCTGTGACCCCGAAGGAAAAGTGGATCTACTCCATTCGGCTCCACCATCTGTGGTGGTGAACCCCAAGCCACCACTTGTACCACCCCCGCCCTCAAGGTTATTCAGCAGAGATCCTCCAGATACAACGCATTGGGTGGCAGATGGACATGCAATGCCGTTCAGCTCAGGTGTGTCCTTGCCGGCAGGCTCCAGTACCGACCATGTGCTTCCACCATTGACGGTCTTCACCACCATTCCCGGCAACCCGTTGAAGCCTTGAAATCCGAGAATGGAGGTACCTGATGCATAGCACGTAGATATCGTAGGGCATGACACGGAAGACAGTATGTCCTCTGGATAAGCGGCCTGCTCTTTCCATAAGGCACCACCATCGGTGCTGACGAGGATGATGCCTGCTATATTGGACAGGGAACTTCCGAATTTTGCATTGGAAGAGTAACCGGCACCCACGGATACACAGAAAGTGACAGAAGCGCAGGAGACCCCCAGGATTCCCAGTAAATTGCCTGGGATCGTTCCGGATGTCCACGAAGATCCCCCATTGTAAGTGCTTAGAATAGTTGCAGCACCGCTACCGAAGATTCCTCCTATAGGATTACCGCCCACCGCTGTACACTGAGTCGTGGTCGGACAGGAAACATCCAGCAATGGCGCATTGGCGGGTGGATTTTCCGACATCCAGGTCTGTCCCCCGTTGGAGGTGAAAAGTGCAAGAGCTGCAGTGCTTCCACCGGTTCCCGTGGTGGAACCAACCGCCATGCAACTGGTTGTACTGGCGCAGTTCACGTCCAGGAGTACCTGGCTGGTGGTCGGCACATCAGTAAGGTTCCATGCGCTGCCTCCATCTGTGGTGGACAGCGCTATACCTATTTCGGACGTTCCAAGCAGGGGAGGGAGTAAGGTCGTCGAGGTGTTGGGAGACTCAGCGCCTACGGTAATACAATCAGTACTATTGTTACACGATATTGCTAACAGATTGACCGTGGATGATGAAGTGTCCTCGGTATTCCAGATAGATCCGCCATCAGTGGATGCGAGTACGACCACGTTTTCTGTAATTGGATTATCGAGTGTGCCGGAGGTGACTTCCATACCTATCGCAGTGCAAGGCGTGTAAGCGGTGGAGGCTGTTCCTGTGATGGCGGTGGAAGACGTAGGCACGCATGAGACACCTGCAAGCCCAACAATACTGGCAAGTGGTTGCTGCGTCGTCCAGGTGGCTCCCCCATCGGTGGTGACCCACACGGGGGCCGAAGCCATGTCCGTAGACGAACCCGTTGCGCTTGTCGAACCAGCGAAGGTGTCTACGGGCGAGCTGACAGACGCGCGGGATATGCCGGATATACGAGACATGCGGGATATGCCGTTAGGAAGTGGGAGGTTGTTGAAGTAAGGAGGGGCACTTACAGCCATGCAGAACATGGCATCCGCGCATGATACAGAATCAAGATTGACGGTGTCGTCCGGTACGGGTGGAGCGGTCCACGTCTTCCCTCCGTCAGAAGTGAACACTACTGTACCACCGGCGCCGGTGGCCACGCAGGAGGTCGTAGTAGAACAGGATATTGCATAAAGATTACCGGCGGGAGCTGGGGGAGCGGTAGCTGTCCAAGTGGTACCACCGTCTGCGGTACTTAGCATCACCGGTACAGACGCAGTGTTGTTTCCCACTGCCCAACAATCGGATGAGATTGCACACGAGATGCCAGTCAGCGACGCTACTCCTCCAGGGATGTCCTGGACACTCCAACTGGAGCCACCATCACTGGTGGATACGACGATTCCACCTGAAGTGGTGCTGTTGTAAGGTTCGGATGCCTGTCCCACAGCAAAGCACGCTTGCGTAGTCGGACAGGATATCCCGGCAAGTGAGCCTACCTTGCTTGGCAATTGTTGCAGCGTCCAATCCAGGCCGCCATTCGAGGTAACAGCGGCGATTGCATTGCCGGACGATCCCTGGCCTACGGCTACACAATCACCAGTGGCAGGACAGGATATTGCGGTAAGAACGCTGACGGGCAGTTGAGCAGTGTGGGATACCTCCCATCCTCCGGCTGAGCCAGAGCTACCAGCTGCACTTGCTGATATGTCTGCTGTCTGGGGAAGCACAGCTGTATCTACTGCTGTAGCAAGGAGGGAGAGCAGCACAATTGCTGCTGGTAATACAGCCGACAAGATACCCGGTAATACGCTTAATCTGTGATCCTTCCTTCCAAATAACATGGTTTCACTTCTCCTGTCCGGTCAAGGCACTTCTCCCGAAGAGTACACGCCACTTATAACGGTTGCGCATATGGATCGCATCCTATGGTAATGGACGCACAAACGGCCTTTCAGGTTGCCCGATGAGCGCCTACTTGCCACTGAATATACTATAGCCCCACGTGGCAGGAGACAAGCGCAACCGCACGCTTCCTTCGGCGATGACGCGTCCCAGGTGTAGGCAGATGAGCCTGTCTGCTATGGACAACACCAGAGGTATGTCATGCTCGATGACGATAAGCGTTTCCCCGGTGTCCTCTGCCACCCCCAGGAGGAACTCGGCAAGAGCGGATTACATTTTCCCGCGTTTATGGATGGGAGTTTTATGGATGGCAGCTGCGCTTCCTTCAGTGTCATTTATTTCGGTATGATATCGGCTATTGTATATATGGCGTGGCTGTATGGCCAAGCTTAGAATCCATCGATCAGTGAGGAAAATTATAGTGTTTGATACAATATTTACAAGTGGAAATGTATTCGTGGTAGCTGTTTTGCATCTTGCTGCAACTGCTTCATCTGCAAAAAAAGCTACTACAAGTTCGTCTTCTTCGGGGGAGATAATATATCTCCTGTTCATGGTGCTTATTGTGTACGTGGGATGGAGACTTATATTCAGGCCACAGTCCCAACGAGCCAAGCAGCAACGCCAGACCATGTCAATGCTGAGCGAAGGTGATGATGTCATTACTACGGCCGGGATATACGGTACTGTCCTCGAAATAGATGGCGACAAGGTCCATGTGCGTGTTAGTGACAACTGCGTCATGACTATGGCAAGGGGTAGCATTGCACAGAGAATGACTACTACCATACCAGACGATGAGCCCTATGGGTCAGAGTCAGATTCTGACGGCTCGTCTGATGAGCAGATTGACGATTATGGCGCAGACGCGGAAGGTGCCGATTATGATGATGAGGAGACAGAAGATGGGGAGATCGAAGATGCCGTGTCGGAAAGTGATGATTATCATGATGATGACAGTGACAGAGAGTCTGGAGTAGGAAATGTCAAGAGTTAAGTGGGCTGAAGGTGATGCCTGTCGAATGTTGGAGAGACAGATAGCGCCACGCTCGACAGCAGGACGTAAGAGTAGCAATAGTAGCGTGTATGGTGATATCATGCATATAACATTATGAAGCGTTCATATCTTCTTTCATTGATTGGAGCCATTGTCGTGGCTTTAGTTGCATTTGGTGCGGTTTTGTCGGCCGGGTGGTCGCCTAAACTGGGGCTGGACCTGGCCGGTGGCGAGGAGGTCGTATACCGTCCTGCCCATGCAGTTCCTCCAAATTACATGACCGAGTCGGTGAATATCATTAATAGCCGTATCAATGGCCTAGGTCTATCGGGTGCAAATGTCGGTACACAGGGAGGCGACATCGTCGTTCAGCTGCCAGGTGTTAAAAACCCACAACAAGTGATAAATACCATAGGAGAGACGGCGCAGCTTTATTTCAGACCTGCACTGTGCGAGGCACCGCCGTATACGCCGTCTACTGCTAAAAATGGCACCACAACTCCTGCATCTCCGGGGCCGTTGCCTACCTCATGTCCATCAGCAGATCAGCTTACTGCAGCCAATCTTGGCGTAAAACCCAGCTCCTCTTCGACGTCAGGCTTTACAGAAAATCCGGTGCCGGGAGACAGTGCGTTGGCCAGCTACGCCAGCACTCCTCCAAGTCAGGACAGGCCATCTTCATACGTATTGCTTCCGGCATCCAAGTCGTCCGGACAGTCTGGAGTACGTTACCTGCTAGGGCCTGCACAGGTGACAGGTAAGGCGCTTTCAGGTGCTTCCGCGACATTCATTCCAGGCACAGGGTGGGTGGTGAATTACTCTTTGAACTCTGCAGGAGCAGTGGCATGGGATAAACTCGCCCAAGCTCAATTTCACGCTATTGTCGCCATCGACATGGATGGTCAAGTCGTATCGGCACCTATCATACAGCCGTCGCAGTCTGCTTTTACCTCCTTCGGTGGCAGCGGGGAGATAAGTGGCAACTTTACCCATACGAGCGCGTCAAGCCTGGCGCTGGTACTTCAGTATGGTTCTCTGCCTGTGCCGCTTCATAGGATTACGACAGAGACTGTATCAGCTACGCTCGGACATTCATCGTTGAAAGCTGGGCTCATTGCGGGCATTATGGGATTGGCGCTCGTATTGCTTTACATGCTGTTCTATTACCGGGTGCTTGGGTTGGTGGTGCTATCTGGGCTAATGGTTACGGCTGCGCTACTGTGGGCCATAGTATCCATATTCAGTCATGTAAGTGGACTTACTTTGGATCTTGCAGGAGTTACCGGACTTATTGTATCTGTGGGAATCACCGTTGATTCCTATGTAGTGTACTTTGAACGATTAAAAGATGAAGCCAGGTCGGGTCGCTCAATTAGGACGGGTGTCGAGAGGGGATTCAAGAATGCATTTCGGACGGTCTTGGCCGCTGACCTTGTATCGCTATTGGCTGCTGTGTTGTTATGGTTCCTGGCTATCGGGACAGTAAAGGGTTTTGCATTCTTTTTGGGGCTCTCTACCTTATTGGACATCTTTACCACTTATTTCTTTACCCGACCGCTGGTAATCATGCTTGGGCAGAACAGGGAGGTTACAGAGGCTCGCCACATTGGAGTGTCGAGTGGGTTGGCGGTGGAGTTACGCTGAGGTATGGAGGATTGAGATATACTTATAAAGGCATGGAAGGTACGGAGATTACTGAATGACCACGACTGAAAGCGTTACGACCCAAGAGCCGATTAACGGCTCCGATCCGGGGGTACCCAAGAGGAAGAATGCCTTTAAAAGACTGTATCGTGGTGATACTCACTTTGATTTTGTAGGGCGTAGAAAGTGGTGGTACCTTATATCTGCGCTGGTCATCATTGCGGGGCTGATATCACTTGGTGTGAGGGGTCTGAACTTTGGAATAGAGTTTCGTGGTGGTACATCCTGGGAGGTGATAGCCCCTGGTGCTACCGTTCCTCAGGTACAGAAGGCTATGACATCTGCAGGTCTGACTCAGCCCACTATAGAAATTCTGGGCGGTAAGACTGTTGAGGTTCAGGCCGATTTGCTCCACCTGGCACCATCTCGTGCTGCGAAGATAAAGACAGCGGTTCAAGATGCCATGGCAAGAATTGGACACATATCTCCGTCGGCAGTAACCATAAATGACGTTGGGCCGACCTGGGGAGGTCAGGTTACCCAGAAGGCGTTGATTGCATTGGTCGCGTTCTTTATTGGGGTGGTGATCTATATCTCGTTTAGGTTCGAATGGAAGATGGCTATAGCTGCGCTCATCGCGGTTATACACGACTTGCTGGTAGTGGTGGGTGTCTATTCTCTGACCGGGTTCCAGGTAACTCCCGATACGGCTATTGCGGTGTTGACTATTCTTGGTTATTCGCTTTACGATACAGTAGTGGTATTCGACCGGGTTAGTGAGAATACCAAGGGTCTTGGGGCTTCTGGGAAGATGACCTACGAGGGGGTAGTGAACCTCTCCATGAATCAGGTGCTTGCCAGGTCTATCAATACCTCACTGGTAGCTATCCTGCCCGTGCTTTCAGTCTTGGTGATAGGTGCGCAGTTGCTGGGAGCCACTACGCTTCAGAGCTTTGGGCTCGCTCTGGTCATCGGCCTTACCTCTGGTGCCTACTCTTCTATTTTTATAGCATCTCCCGTGCTTTCATCCCTTAAAGAGAGAGAGCCGCGATATAAGTCGATCAGGTCGAGGCTTGTGAGTCGTTCAGATTACGTCGATTTACTGACTCCAAAGCAGGCAGCACTCTTGCAGGCATCCGGAGGAGCTGGGCAGGGTAGAGGGGCATCCGGGCAGGTAACTGCACGAAGAAGCAAACCTCCGGCCAGGGCAGCTACGGGAGGCAGAGCAGCATCCGGTTCTCGGAATCTTATCCGTCCGGCGGGTGGAGCACGTCAATCTGTTGAAGAAATGACTACCCTGGAGGAGGAGAATGTCCGGCTTCGTGCAGAGCTTGAAGCCTTGCGCTTAGGTGCCCGCGGAGCATCCGATAGCGGAAATGTAGGTCATGCTGGTGGTGGAAATGGTTTAGTGAGTAGAGAGAGTGCCAGTTCCGATGCGGATTCTATTGGTGGTAGTGCTACTGTCGGCAATGGATCGATAGCTGCAGCGGATGTCGATACGGACGGTAATGGTACGCCAATCAAGGGTGCTGGTGCTGGTGCCTCTCAGGATTCCAAGCCCTCAGTAGCTACAACAGGTACAGGCTCTCGGAGTAACCGTAGCGGTACCACCAGAGACGCAAACCGCAACAGGTCGAGGAAAAAGGGTAGTCGTAAGCGCTGAACAACTTCTTGGATTGCACGGTCAGAAGTAGGCGTTGGTATCGCTATGACTAAAAGTGCTCCGTAAGCTCCTGGGTTCAGCCATGGGGAGGATGTCAGTGTACATCGTCATATAATGCTACTGTTGCTGGTATCCTTTATATTATATGGAAGTGTCGCTTTTAGCAGGCCAAGATAGGTTGTATAAGGTGGTCGATGATAAATCGGCTTATAGAGTATTGCCTCATGACGACAGAGCAAGCATCGAACATCCCGTTGTGCAAATGCTCGTAGCCGAGATGGAGTCGCATTTTCGCCAACCAGTTGGAACAGATGATATTCGGCTGATTGCCAGGGCTTATGCTATAGCGGCCAAGGCTCACCAGGAGCAGTTCAGGAAATCCGGAGAGCCATTCATCCACCATCCCGTCGAGGTGGCGAGAATAGCCATCCAGATTGGGATGGATCCGGAATCTATAGCAGCTGCGTTGCTCCACGACGTGGTAGAGGATTCGCAGATGTCGGTGGAGGAATTGGCTTCGCAGATGGGAGAGGCGGTTGCATTTTTGGTAGACGGCGTTACCAAGCTTGATCGTCTCAAATTCGATTCCTATGAGGCTCGCCAGGCTGCAACCCTTCGCAAGATGATTGTAGCTATGGCCAGCGATTGGAGAGTAATAGTCCTCAAGCTGGCCGACCGTCTCCACAATCTCCGTACAGTTGCGGTCATGCCACCGGATAGCCAGAAGAGGACAGCTCAAGAGACGCTGGATGTCTATGCCCCCCTTGCGCATAGATTGGGTATGCAGGAGGTCAAGTGGCAACTGGAGGACCTTTCTTTTGCTACTCTTCATCCCAGGCGCTATGCCGAGATATCTCAGATGGTTACTGCTCGCGCTCCGGAGAGAGAAGTATATCTCGGTAGGGTCATAGAGGACATCTCAGGTATGCTGTCCGGTGCGGGAGTAGTTGCAGAGGTCCACGGTAGGCAAAAACATCTGTGGTCGATATACGAGAAGATGGTGGTACGTGGTAAGGAGTTTGAAGATATATACGATTTGGTGGGAATCCGGATCATTGTCGACTCAGAGAGGGACTGCTGGGCATCGTTGGGCTGCCTCCACTCGACCTGGACTCCTATCCCAGGTAGATTCAAGGACTATATAAATGTTCCAAAATTCAATCTGTACCAATCCCTGCACACTACGCTGGTCGGTCCGGGCGGCAAGCCCATAGAGGTGCAGATACGTACATACGATATGCACAGGCGTGCAGAGCGAGGCATTGCCGCTCATTGGGAGTACAAGGAGGGTAGTTCGCAGAGAGGGTGGCAACCTGGAGACAACCGGGCCGGTAAATCGGCGTGGATGCGTCGTCTCTCATACTTGCAGAGGGACGATGTCGATCCTGCTGAGTTTATGGAGACACTCAGGATGGATCTATCCAGTGATGAGGTGTATGTGTTCACTCCCAAGGGAAAGGTCGTCGAGTTACCCGCAGGCTCTACACCTGTCGACTTTGCCTATGCCATCCATACCGAGGTAGGCCATAGGTGCATAGGTGCCAAGGTAAATGGTAGGCTTGCCCCCCTGGATACCAAATTGAGGTCTGCAGATATCGTCGAGGTTGTCGTTTCCAAGATACCGTCAGCAGGTCCATCACAAGACTGGGCGAAATTCGTAGTCTCGTCAAAGGCCAGAAACAAAATTCGCCAATGGTTCAGCAAGGAGAGAAGAGAAGACGCCATAGAGTTGGGTAGGGATGACCTGAACAAGGCACTTAGACGTGAAAATATAGCGTTGTATGATACCGCTACGGCAAATGCGCTGGAATATGTAGCTGAGGGCTATGGTTATCAGAGCGTCGAGATGCTCTATGCATCTATAGGCGATGGTCATCAATCTTCATGGGCGGTAGTCCATAAGGTTGCGCGCAGGATAAAGGGCGAGGATGTAGCTGAAGATAGCGCTATGGCCACCCTGGGTAGCACTGAGGTATCGCGTGGATATAGTGACCTATCCGGCAAAAAACCGGTTGCCGGTATATACGTAGAGGGGTTGGATGACGTCATGGTGCATCTTGCGAGATGTTGCTCTCCGTTGCCAGGCGATCATTTGGTCGGTTTTGTTACGAGAGGCCGAGGGGTGAGCGTGCATAGATCCGGGTGTTCCAACTTGGCTGCTATGCAAGCTGCCGAAGGAGAGAGGCTAATTGAAGTAGAGTGGAACGATGCAGGTGTTCATAACAACTCATTCACGGTTGCGATAGAGCTCTTGGCATTTGACCGGGCTCATTTACTGGCGGATGTAGCCAGATTGGCCGGAGAGCATCATATCGATATACTGTCGTCACACACGAGCACGCGTCGTGATAGGGTAAGCAAGATGAACTTTGAAGTCGTGGTGACAGAGCCGTCCCAGTTGGCTACCTTGATAGCATCGCTAAAGCGCATTGATGGCATCTTTGATGTCTATCGTATAATGCCGGGCAAGAAGTAACTGGCTGGACTATGTACGATATATATACGGTATGCATTGTGTGTTGCCATGAACCTTGAACCACTACGGTCACCTGCCGGTATTCACGATGTCCTATGGCCGCAGTCAGCCAGGTGGGAAAGGGTAATTGGTGAATTTGCCAATCTTGCCAGGCTCTATGGATACAAGTTGCTCATTACGCCGGTCATAGAGGATGCACGGCTTTTTTCACGAGGCTTTGGCGACTCCAGCGATGTAGTGGGCAAGGAGATGTATGTATTCGAGGACAGGGGAGGGCGCATCCTTGCACTACGGCCGGAAGGGACAGCATCTGTAGTGAGGGCATACATACAGCACAGACCTGTCCTGCCGTGGAAAGTGTGGTATTTGACACCAGCATTTCGTTATGAACGACCTCAGGCAGGAAGGTATCGACAGCACCACCAGATTGGGGTCGAGGTACTGGGGGTGGACTCCCCTGAGCTTGATGCCGAGATAATCGATATGGCTATGAGAACTATTCGTACGGCTGGCTTGAGTGATATTGAGCTGCTTGTGAATTCAATGGGTTGCGAGGTGTGCAGACCTACCTACGAGGAGCTGTTAAGAGCCTATCTGGCAGGGCAGGTAGAGTCTATGTGTGGCTACCATCACGAGCACTGGAACGAAGTACCGTTACGTGTACTGGATTGTAAGACCAGCGAGTGCAGGGCAGTTACTGATTTAGCACCAAGAATATCTGAGCATCTTTGTGCTGATTGCAGGGTATCATTTGACATCCTCAAAGCCGAGCTCCATGCATTGGGTATTCCTTACACTGTCGAATACCGTTTGGTACGCGGCTTTGACTACTATACACGTACTACATTCGAGATCATTTCACATGCGCTTAATGCTTCGCAGAATGCGGTAGGTGGTGGCGGACGTTACAATGGTTTGTCGGAGGTACTTTCAGGTCCACCTACTCCCGGTATTGGTTTCGGGATAGGATTAGAGAGATTGCTGGTTGCGTGCGATGCCGAAGGATTACCTCAGGTGCAAAATCCAAGCGTGGATGTGTACATAGCTGAACTTGTACAAGACACAGAAGTCAGTGTCCTTGCAGGGCAATTAAGGAGCGCGGGTTATTCTGTAGAGAGGTCGTATGAGAATAAATCCCTGAAGGCCCAGTTACGCTATGCGGATAGACTCGGGGCTTGTGTGGCTCTTATTATTGGCGAAAGGGAAGTTACAGCACAG
>JAMCPC010000064.1:0-13594 GCA_023379725.1 Actinomycetota bacterium | reverse complement strand
AGGGGAGAGTTTTACGTATTGCCGCAGAGTCCGCAGATTGCAAAGCAGCTTCTTATGGTGTCAGGCATGGATAGATACTTCCAGATTGCCAAGTGCCTGCGTGACGAGGACCTGAGAGCAGACCGGCAGTTTGAATTCACCCAATTGGATATTGAGGCATCCTTTGTAGAGGCGGAAGACATACGTAGTATCGTTGCAGATGTAGTACTTGAAGCGATTGAAACGGTTACCGGCTCCGATTTTAGTCCTGTGAGTACGATTACATGGAAGGAATCCATGGATCGCTTTGGTACGGATAAGCCTGATATAAGTAGCGGTATGGAACTGGTCGACCTGACAAGTCACTTTGCAGGCACTTCAGCTCGTGCATTGAGTGCGCCATGTGTGAAGGCCATAGTAGTATCGGGTAGTGAGGGAGGTAGTCCACTCAGCCGGAGTGCGTTGGACGGTCTGGTGGAGCATGCAAAGAGTATCGGTGGAAAAGGGTTGGCCTGGTTCAGGGTTACCAGAGAGGAGGGTGAGAGCCTGCAGTTGGAGTCTCCGCTGGTGAAGTTCTTGAGTGATACTGAGCAGGCTGGAATGATACATAGGTGTAATGCTGCCAGTGGTGATGTGATACTGGTAGTGGCCGACGAGTGGCGAACGGCCTGTGAGGTACTCGGTGGGGTACGGGTCAAGTTGCTCAATGATTTTGTTACCTCTCTATGTAACTCTGAAGGTGATGAGAACTCTATAATGTCCAATAGCTCTGACGGTACCGATAGATCTGTTATACCCAGTATCTCTGAGGGTAGTAGCAATTTTTATAGTGTAAGCAATTCAGCGAAAAGATCACTTCTCTGGGTGATTGACTTCCCTCTGTTCGACGGGGTAGATGATAGCGGTAACTTGATATCGGCTCATCACCCATTTACTATGCCACATCCCGACGATATCGGTCAGCTTGAGGATGATCCTCTGAGCGTACGGTCACTCGCCTATGACCTGGTTCTTGATGGTTGGGAATTGGGTTCCGGCTCTATCAGAATTCACGATCCGGAGATACAGAAGAGTATCTTTAAGCTATTGGGTCTTAGTATGGAGGCCGCATCCGCTCGTTTTGGATTCCTGCTGGATGCATTCCAGTATGGCGTCCCTCCGCATGGTGGCTTCGCCATCGGCGTAGACAGACTTGTCGCTCTCTTGGCAGGCGAGCAATCTATCAGGAACGTAATTGCATTTCCAAAGACCCAGACCGGTTATGACCCGCTGACAGGAGCGCCAAAGGAGCTGCAGCCGGAGGTTCTTTCGGAACTCGGCATATCTATCCGTGCCGCTTCCCGACCGACCGTTGGGTGACTGGTGCTCTTCTCGAAATATCATAGATAGATGTGAATAAAGGTAGGCATGCTCTCTTTGCGCTAATATCAATAGCATGGAAGAAGAACACCCCCCTGTATTGCTTACTCGTAACTCTGATAACGTTGCGCTTATTACACTTAATCGTCCCAAGGCTAATGCCCTTTCAGCTGGGTTGCTAGATCATCTTTGTAAGGTGGTGTCTGAGCTCGTGGAAGATCCTCCGGCATCGGTGGTGCTGTATGGTGGTAAACGCTTGTTTTCGGCGGGTGCCGACATCTCTGAGATGGATCTCGATGATCCAGATATAGCTAGCCGGATAGTCGGCAACTTTCATGAGGCTACAGCAGCCCTGGCTTCCCTGCCGCGGATGGTCATAGCTGCTATTACCGGATATGCGTTGGGAGGAGGTCTTGAGCTGGCGTTGTCGTGTGACATCAGGATAGCTGGTGAGTCTGCAAAGCTTGGTTTGCCGGAGGTAACCTTGGGAATCCTGCCTGGAGGGGGAGGTACTCAGCGATTGCCCAGGCTAATAGGGGCATCAAGGGCAAAGGAGATAATTCTATCCGGTCGGCAGATAGACGCAGAGGAGGCTCTTCAGATCGGTCTCGTGAACAGGGTAGTACCCGATGGTGATGTACTTGATGAAGCCATGGCTGCAGCAACTGAGTATGCCGGTGGAGCGCTTGCCGCGCAGGCTCTGGTAAAAAGGGCGATAGACGAGGGTATAGAGATGAAGCTGAATGATGGGCTTGCCGTAGAGCGCAACGTATTCGAGGAAGTCTTTAGAACCGATGATGCTCGGATCGGCATTACATCCTTTCTTGAGAGTGGCCCCGGTAGGGCGCACTTTACCGGTCACTGATGGATACCTCTCGTGTGGTGACATCAATGGATACCAGCCGCGTTAGATCATTTGCGAGACAGACCACTGGATGAGATACTAATGATTATCTTGATAGTTAGCGATATATTCAATCTCTATGCCTAAGCCTAAAAATATTCCAGATAAACTTCCAGACTGGTACCGGAAGGCTGTCTTCTATGAAGTGTTTACAAGGGGATACTTTGACTCCAATAACGATGGGGTGGGAGATATTAGGGGGTTGCAGCAGAAGCTGGACTACCTGGAATGGTTGGGGGTGGACTGTATATGGTTGTTGCCGTACTACCCTTCTCCTATGCGTGATGGGGGGTATGATATTTCAGACTTTATGTCTGTCCATCCTGAGTTGGGCACAGTAGATGATCTCTCAGCTTTGCTTGATGATGCTCACAGCAGAGGTATAAGTATAGTTGCAGACCTTGTACTTAATCATACCTCTGATCAACATCCCTGGTTCCAAGAGTCCAGATCATCTCGTACGAATCCAAAGGCAGATTGGTACGTGTGGAGTGATGACGATAAGCGTTGGCCTGAAGCACGGGTCGTATTCGTCGATGTCGAGACCTCTAATTGGACATGGGATCCCGTCAGAAAACAGTTTTATTGGCATAGATTCTATTCCCATCAGCCGGACCTCAATTACGAAAATGAAGAGGTCGTAGAGACCATGTTGGACGTAGTGAGGTACTGGCTGGATTTGGGGCTGGATGGTTTCAGGCTGGATGCCGTTCCATATCTATTCCAGAAAGACGGTACTACAGGTGAGAATCTGTCAGAGACGCATGCCTATCTTGCAAAAATTCGCAGGGTGGTAGATGAGTACTCCCCCAAGAGGGTTCTACTCGCTGAGGCCAATCAGTGGCCTGCCGATTTGGTCGACTATTTTGGGAAAGGCGATGAATGTGATATGTGTTTTCACTTTCCGCTTATGCCGCGTCTCTTTCTCGCTATAAGGCGTGAGCAGCGATTTCCAATAACAGAGATTATCTCCCAGACCCCCGAGATCGCTATGGGCTGCCAGTGGGCTATCTTTTTGCGCAATCATGACGAACTCACTCTGGAGAAGGTGACCGAAGAGGAGAGAGACGAATTGGTCTCTGAATATGCACGCGATCCTCGTATGAAGAGACATCTTGGTATAGGACGGAGGCTGGCGTCGCTATTGCAAAATGACAGGAAACTGGCTGAACTGCTTTGGGCGTTGATTTTCTCGTTACCGGGGAGCCCAGTCATCTATTACGGGGACGAACTGTTGATGGGCGATAACATCTACCTTGGAGACCGTGATTCTGTGCGTACTCCGATGCAGTGGAGTCCTGATCGCAACGGTGGTTTTTCCAGGGCAGACTTTGCTCAGCTCTACTTACCTCCCGTTATGGATCCTGTATATGGGTACGAGGCAGTCAACGTGGAGGCACAGCAGCGCAATTCGAGTTCGTTCTTGCATTGGATGCAAAGAATGCTTCAGGTGAGAAAGCAGTATCCGGTTTTTGGCATCGGCGTCTTGGATTTTATCAGCTGTACCAATCCGTCAATTCTTGCATATGTGCGTACGGTCGAGCAGGATGGCGACATTAGCGCTGTTCTCTGTGTTCACAACCTGTCGAGGTTTGCACAGCCGGTAGAATTGGATTTGATCAGATATGTTGATTATGTGCCCATAGAGCTGTTGGGGAGAGTTCCATTTCCGGCAATTGGGGAGGGCTTTTATCCGGTTTCACTCGGTTCCTATGGATTTTACTGGTTTGAACTGGTCAAGCGAGATGATGGTGATGCGGTTGCAGATTGAAGCACCCTTCGGACAGTACTGGTAGACTATATCAAATGCACGATTTTACCGATGGTGTGGTGGGTAGCGCATCCTTGGACGGGATAGTACAGAAGGCAATATCGAGGCATCTGCCCAACGGGCAACCCATATCAGACAATGTAGTGATTGTCGATGTTGCTGTTGTCAGGCATGAAAAGCCTACCCTATTGGATGTAGTAGCTCAAGCAGATAGTTCTGTGTATCACGTCGTCATCGGACTTATGGATCCTGGCGATGAGCCCAGATTTTTCTCTGATGGTGCAGATCAGGTACTTGGATTATACGACTACAATGGCCAATTGTCTGTTGCGGTAGATGCCCTGGAGGAGCAGGATATGGTATCCGATCTGGTAAAGTTGCTCTATACCCCTCCGGCTACCCAGGAATCTCCGGCTGTCCAGACGATGTCGGATGGTCAGGAATCTCCAGATGGTCAGGAATCTCCGGCTGTCCAGACGATTTCGGATGGTCAGGAATCTCCAGGTGGTGATACTAATCAGGTATCTTCAGTCGATCCAGCTTCTTCGACATATCCTGTATTAGCCTCGACATCTCCGGCTGGCCAGGCAGACTCGACCGACTCGACATCTCCGAGTTATCAAGACTTGGTTTTGAGGTTCAATATGGTCAGGAAAGATAGCGATACTGATGAACTAGTTGTGTATATCGTCGATGAATCCGTAATATGCACAGTTGTGAAGAAGATAGTAGAGATGAGGTCCCCCAACGTCGATCTCCTTATCACCCTTGATTCCTGCGGATTCAATAATATGTTTGCTCCACTTACCGTCTGGGAACGTGGCGGCTATATTTTGGGGTTGGTACAAGAGTATATGCCGGGCACTTCCACTGGATGGGATGTTGCATTGACATCGCTTCGCGATCTATGTTCAGCCAGGTGTGCACCTCAAGAGGCAGGAGCTGACTTTGCGCCAGATGCTTTTAAGATCGGTGAGATGCTGGGCAGGATGCATATTGCCCTTGAAGGCGAGTCCAATCGGCGTAGGATGGATATAGCCAGTAAACTGCCAGAGATATCCAGCTGGCCGGAGTCGGATAGGCTACAGGCCCAGTTGGACAGAAAATTGCTGGAAGAATCTGATATCCATTACTATGAGATTCCGGTTCATGGTAACTTTGATTTGGTTCATATAAGGAGAGGTGAGTATGGTTGGTATCTTGGCGACATGATGCAACTAGGATCGCAGCAGGAACGATTGTACTCATCTCCACTGTATGACCTGGCTACTGTGCTGTACTCACTGCACGAGGTAGCTTTGGATTCACTGAAGGAGCGTGATCCTCTTAGTGCAGATGAGACGGAGGGTCTGGTAAGTGAATGGGAAAAACGCAACGCTGAAATGATTGTAAATGGCTATTTAAATGTATCGGGCGTTGCAGGGATGGTTCCTACCCATGAGGGGTGTTTCTATGCGATGCTCAATATGATGAGCCAAGAATATCGTAATCATAATAATTCGTTGGCAGGTGAGTAGATGAAGTGCGGTGGACATAGGCACATAGAGAGTGTCAATGATGTTGGCTGTAATGCGCTATTATTCACCACATGAGTGATAAAAATATATCTCGAATAGGCGTATTGACCGGTGGTGGTGACTGTCCGGGATTGAATGCAGTAATACGTGCCGTAGTTACCGTAGCCGAGCAGGAATACGGTGATTCGGTCGTCGGGTTCTATGATGGGTGGAAGGGGGTCATCGAGAGCAGAACTACTGAACTTCGTACAGAGGATTGTAGAAACTTGCTTACGCTGGGGGGTACAATCCTCGGTACCTCCAGGACCAACCCTTTTGCTATGGAAAATGGCATAGAGAAGGTGAGGGCAGGTCTTGAAGCTGCTCATGCCGATGCCCTGGTTGCTATTGGCGGTGACGACACTCTTGGAGTTGCTACCAAACTGGCGGAGGCCGGTATGCCGGTAGTAGGAGTACCCAAAACTATCGATAATGATTTAAGTGGTACTGAGCTCACATTTGGGTTCGATACTGCTGTACAAATAGCCACTGAGGCAATCGATAGGTTAAGAACTACGGCAGAGTCACACCATCGTGTCATAGTCTGCGAAGTAATGGGACGCAGTGCAGGTTGGATTGCAACTTATGCTGGTATGGCCGCTGGTGTCGCAGATATCCTGGTGCCAGAGAGGCCGTTTGACATAGATGCGGTATGTCGGAGGATCATGGCTCGCCATGCAGAAGGTCAGTATTCATCTATTATCGTCATAGGAGAGGGTGCTGTACTTGCTCCTGGTCCGGATCGTGATGCTATGGAAAATGCCATGAAATCTGCATCGCGAGATGCATTTGGACATGCAAGACTTGGCGGTATTGGATCCTGGCTGGCAGAGGAGATTGAAAAGCGCACTGGCTTCGAGTCTCGAGTCACTATACTTGGCCATGTGCAGCGCGGAGGTACCCCTACGGCATTTGACAGAGTATTGGCTACCCGTTTTGGTGTCGAAGCGGTGAGAGCTATACATAGAGGGGAACTGGGGAAGATGGTGGCGCTCAATTGTGGCCAAGTGGTCACTGTTCCGTTATCGGAAGGTACCAGAGAAACTAAATATCTCGATATGAAGCTGTATGACGTTGCACAGGCACTGCTGACTTGAGCCTCCCATGGGGCCGTTACAGCCTGCCATCTCCTGTCGTGGAAAAGTGAATTATGCCGCCGCTGATAGGCGTATCAACTGGGTGGCATCTTCTGGAGCGACAACGTTGATCAGTACTCCGGTACCCAATTCAAATCCTGCAATAGTCGTCAATTTCGGCAGGATGTGTATATGCCAGTGAAAGGGGTCTGGTGCCCTGTAGGGGGCAGAGTGAAATACAATATTATACGATATATCACCCATATGCTGCCTTAGCTGGTGTAACGACATACCTATTGCATTCGCAACTGCTGAGATATCCTGCGGAGAGCTACGGTGGAGATGCGGATTGTGCATACGGGGAATAACCATCATCTCAAAGGGAGTGCCACTCCAAAATGGACATATTACCATCACACGATCATCGGCATATATCAGTCTATGACCTGCTATGAGCTCGGTGTCGATGGTAGTACACAGCAGGCAACGTCCGGCAAAACGGGCAAATCCTGCCTGTTCATCAGCGAGTTCTCTCGGTACGAATGGTATTGCCATTAGTTGTGCATGAGGATGTTCTATCGACGCACCGGCCTCACGACCCGAGTTTACTATGGCCTGGCTGTAGCGGATCCCCGGTGTGGAGGCATGGTATTCCATTCTGTCTCGTATCGCCGCCATTATCAGGTTGCTCTGGTCGCTGTCGATTGAATCCCATCCGGCATCGTGTCTGGGGGAGAGAATAAGTACCTCGTGAATACCACCGGCTGTTGCCTGAGTGAATACAGGTCCCCTATGGTCCACTACAAAAGGGCCATCTCCATCAAAAGCGGGATAGCGATTAGGCACTACCCTAACGAGCCAACTTCCATTAGGTCCGTAGGTCTCCAGTGCCGGTGGTATGCTGTCTTCATTGCCCGGGCAGAAGGGACAGGGCTGTGATTTATCGCTCTGTATCATAGTAGCACGTGGTGTAAAACTAAATGGCCTGTCTATTCTTTTCGGGTCTATGACAACCCATCTTCCTGTCAGCGGATCGAGCCTCAGCTCACCCATAGTTTCTATTCTCCCATTCCAATATTTTGAATATCTCTATCATCTATTAGTGTACCACTATCCAACTTACTTTTCGGTCATTTACACTAGTGTAGCGTCTGGCAAATAACCATTGGTTTACACCAGCAAGATGACACCCCTGGATCACCGAATACCATCACGTTATTTACGGGGCGGGCCACTTGCCGGATAACGTCCCGCTATTTGCGGGACACTACACTAGTAGTCTGTTCTATAATTGAATGTATGATCTCATACCTTGACCATGCCGCCACTACGCCCATGAGGAGTGAAGCACTGGAAGCCATGATGCCCTACCTGTACTCATATTATGGTAATCCATCTGGATCACACTCCGTCTCACGACAGGCCAGAGATGCCGTCGAAGATGCTCGCCAACGCATGGCGCTGCATTTGGGATGCGACCCTGGAGAGCTTGTATTTACTTCGGGAGGCACCGAGTCTGACAACCTGGCAATTATGGGGGTTGCAAAGGCAAGGCCAGGAAAGGTACTCTGTAGCGCTTTCGAGCATAGAGGGGTACTGGCTCCATGCGGTGAAGTGGGTGCTATATTGATCAACATTGATCACGATGGGTTACTGGATATGAAGCATCTCAAGTCGTTGCTCGACAGGGAGGTATCTTTGGTATCGGTCATGCTGGCAAACAACGAAGTGGGTACCGTGCAACCAATCAATGCAATTGCAGGATTGGTAAGGACAGACGCACCCCAAGCCGTATTGCATACAGATGCAGTTCAGGCAGCGGCATGGATGGATATTGCCAGAGTAACTAGTGATGTCGGAATGATATCAGTAAGCGGTCATAAGGTCGGTGGACCCAAGGGAGTTGGTGCTTTGGTAATAAGGGATGGAATCCCCTACGCTCCGCTGCTTAGAGGCGGTAGTCATGAGCGGTCCAGGAGGCCGGGTACCCACAATGTTGCTGGCATAGTAGGTATGGCCGCTGCTTTCGATGCTGCAGCCAAAGCTAGGGACTTGGAGCACAGACGCGTCATGGAGCTTAGAGACTACTTTTGGGAGTTGTTGTCGGCGATACCGGGCATACACGAGACAGCGCCTGATCACTCTACCAAGGTACCTGGCGTCCTCAGCGTATACTTTGACTCTCTGGATCAGCAGGATTTACTCGTGCTCCTTGATGAGCAGGGAGTATGTGCTTCAGGAGGCTCAGCCTGTTCCAGTGGTGCAATCCAGCCGAGCCATGTATTGATTGCTATGGGATATTCTGTTACAGAAGCTCGTGGTGCGGTACGTTTCTCTCTGGGGCATACTACTACTAGAGAAGAGGTGGTTCATGCAGCTGAGGTGGTTCGTTCTGCAGTAGCTCAATTGAGAGGTGATTCATAATGAGTGAATGCATCAGAGCACAAGCCTCGAGCATTGCCTCTGTGGAGAAAGTACTATGAGAGTATTGGCGGCTATGTCTGGCGGGGTGGATTCTTCAGTTGCGGCAGCGCTTCTTTTGGATATGGGACATGAGGTTACCGGGGTGACATTACGTCTTTGGGGCGGCGAGAGCGACTCCGGCTGTTGCTCGGTTGCTGATGTGGATGATGCCAGGAGGGTCGCTCGTACCCTCGGTATCGTGCATCACGTGATAGATGATTCGGAGTTGTTCATGGACAGGGTAGTGATGCCATATATAAGAGCCCATGCTGGGGGTGTTACGCCCAATCCATGCATAGAGTGTAATAGACATATAAAGTTTGGATCATTGTTGGAGAGGGCACGCAGGCTTGGCTATGATGCTATTGCTACAGGTCATTATGCCAAAGTTGAAAGGCTTGAGGACGATAGTTATGTCTTGTTGCGCGGGAATGATCCACTCAAAGACCAGTCCTATGTACTGTCCTCGCTTACACAGGATCAATTGAGATCGCTGCTACTTCCATTGGGGGATATGCATAAAAGCAAAGTACGCGAGAAAGCGGCCTCATTGGGCCTGTCTACGGCCGGTAAGCCAGATAGCCTGGATGTGTGCTTTATCAATTCCAGAGAGGGTCGTGGTAATTTCTTGGCAAAGTATACTGATCTGCATGAGGGAGAGATAGTCGATTCATCTACTGGTAAGACTATCGGCAGGGTGGATGCCGTAGAGTTGGTCACTCCTGGGCAGCGAAAAGGACTTGGACTGAGTGGCGGCAGGAGATATGCCCTTTCGGTCGATGTAGCTGCCAGGAAGGTGATTGTAGGAAGTGCAGGGCAGGCTTACGAAGCGGGACTGCAGTTGAAAGATATTACCTGGACTACCCAGGGTAGAGTGGACGAGCATCTGGGGGGGATGAGATTCGGGGCTACCGAGGAAGGACAATGTACCCAGGGTAGGGGGGGTGAGTATCTGGATGGAAAGAGAGTGCTTGTCCAGACCAGCGCTCATGGTAAGGTTCGCAATGCTATGTATCGCGATGGATTGGTAATTTATGATCAGCCCGAAAGGCTCGTATCTCCAGGGCAGACTGTTGCATTTTACTCATACGATTTTCCAGATATGGTCTTGGGCTCGGGTATTGTGGAGCGTGGAATATCAGCAGAAGAAACTGAGCGACAATTTCGTCAGCTAGAGTCGTCGGTGGATATATCATCTGTAGATATAAAGCCGGTAGATACATCGTTAGTAGATGTTTAGTCGGTAGGTGTGCAATGAGTGGATACTCCTTGCGTGGAGATGTGGTCTGTAGGTGGACTTCTGGCGGTTATGTAGTTAGTAGTTAGCTTCGTCGATATAGTAAGGTAGAAAATTGGATCCAGAGCAGGTTAAGGCACCAGCAGCCGTCAGAGATAGGGCAGCCCTACTCAGAAAAGAGATCATCCGTCACGCTTATCTATATTACGTGAATGATTCTCCAGAGATACCTGATTACGAATACGATGCGTTGTTCTCAGAGCTTAAATCGTTGGAAGATGCCTACCCTGATCTGATAGTTCCCAATTCCCCTACTCAAACTGTTGGTGGTCCGATATCGTCATCGTTTGAATCGGCTGTGCATGGAATGCCCATGATGAGCCTTGATAACGTCTTTAGCGAAGAAGAACTGAGAGAGTGGATGCATAGGATATCTCGGCTGGACGATCAAGTAACGGGTAGTTTGTTGGTAGTGGAGCCCAAAATAGACGGAGTTGCTATCTCTTTGCTCTATCAAGATGGTGTACTGGTGCAAGCGGCCACACGTGGCGATGGCATTACTGGAGAGGATGTCACTGCAAACATCAGAACAATCAGCGTCATTCCATGGGATATTGCCAATCATTACTCAGAGGATAGAGTGCCTGCCTACCTTGAGGTGCGTGGTGAGATATATATGTCTATATCCTCTTTTGAGCAACTCAATAAGATGCAGATTGAAAAGGGATTGAAGACCTATGCGAATCCGCGCAATTTTGCAGCTGGTTCATTGCGCCAGAAGGATGCAAGAATTACAGCTACAAGGCCATTATTGTTCTGGGCTTATCAGATAGGTTCGGCCAGTGATGAAGTTACTCGTAAGATCAGAAGTCAGACTGAAGCCCTTCAATATATGAGCGATTGTGGGTTCCCAGTCAACCCTGAGATAAGAACTGTCAAAAATATCCAGGAGGCAGTGGACAGGTGCGTGGATCTTCAGAAATATAGACATGATCTACCATATGAGATAGATGGGGCAGTGATCAAGATTGACGAATTTGATTTGCAACAGAGACTTGGATCTACCTCTCATGCTCCCAGATGGGCAATTGCCTACAAGTTCCCCCCAGAGGAGAAGGTCACCAAGTTGATTGCTATAGAGGTATCTATAGGGCGTACAGGGAGAGCAACTCCCTATGCGGTTCTAGATCCCGTGATGGTGGGGGGTTCTACGGTTTCTATGGCTACGTTACACAATGAGGATCAGGTGAGACTAAAAGACGTGCGTCCATCTGACATGGTTATTGTCAGAAAGGCGGGTGATGTCATACCTGAAATTGTCGGCCATATCCCTGAATCCAGGCCGATTGACTCAAAACCATGGAAATTTCCCGACAGATGCCCCAGTTGTGGTGGCCCATTGGTAAGGCTGGCAGGAGAGAGCGACACTTACTGCATCACTATGGATTGTCCTGCACAGAAGATTCAGCGTATCGTCCACTACGCCTCCAGGGTTGCAATGGATATCGAAGGACTCGGAGAAAAGAGGGTAGATTGGCTTGTCTCTGCTGGACTGGTTAATGATCTGGGCGATCTTTATAGTTTGGATCGCGATCGTCTTGTAGCCATGAGTGGGCTTGGAGATTTATCGGTCGATAATCTCTTTCATGCGCTGGATGAGTCCAGACAGCGGCCACTCTACCGTCTGCTGGTCGGGCTGGGTATACGCCACCTGGGTCCTGCAGGGGCGCGTGCGATTGCAAGGGAGTTTGGTCATCTTGATGCAATTATAAGTGCAGATCCTAATGAACTCTCTGTGATAGAAGGCATAGGCTCTGTTATAGCGCAGAGTATACAGCAGTTCTTCGCAGCGGAGGCCAATAGACGGGTAATAGATAATTTGCGTAAGGCAGGTATTAGTTTTGGTGAGGTGGCTATTGGGGGAGTACGGGGTGGAGGAATACAGAGCGGAAGAATAGGGGGTGCTGAAAGAGGTGGAGGGGGATTGGAGGGTGGAGGAATACAGAGCGGTGAAGGAGGGGGTGCTGAAAGAGGGGGAGGAATGCTTGCAGACGATATGGAGGACATGTCGGATCAGGGTCTGTTGCCGGTAGCTTTGGCAGGTGGAGAGGTAGGTGCAGGTGTTGTTCAGACACTTGTGGGTAAGTCCATCGTAGTTACGGGTACTATCGAAGGTTTGACGCGAGAAGAGGCAGAAGAGGCAATCAGGGAGCACGGAGGCAAAGCGGTAGGTAGCGTATCCAAAAAGACCTGGGTTGTTGTTGTGGGGCGAGATCCGGGAACAGCCAAGCTCCATAAAGCGGAGGAACTCGGAATACCGCAGATAGATGCTTCTAGTTTCAATGATCTGCTGGAAATCGGCCAACTTCCAGACTAAATTACTGCTATTGATGGTACCCACGGGGGGTGGGTTGTACTATAATATAATTATAGCTTAACGGTGGCTGTGTTGGCTGGTAGTTGTAGCGATCAAAATAGGAGTATAAGTCCCGGGCTTTGGTCATGGGGAAGATGTCGCTGATAGTCGTGACAGGTAGCAGTGTAAGAATAGAGGACATGGCAAGGAGGAATTGAGATGATGGATGGATTTTCAAGTGGATTTGGCTGGATGTGGATTATTCCCATGACAGTTATGATGATTGCATTTATTGGGGTGGTCATCTGGGGGGTGAGCAGGTTTATGCACTCTGACTACCGTATGAGGTGTGGCGGACACGTTGATAGTCTCCCTCATGGTAAGGAGAATGTCACGTATCCAAATGGAGAGGATGCCAAGGAGATACTTACGAGGCGATTTGCAGAAGGAAAGATTGACTATGACGAGTTCCAGTCTCGCTTGGATGTGATAATGAAGCATGATAGCACGGATCATTGACAATCTCGGTAGTGGTAAGAATAGTTGAAGAAGCAATGCAACTTACTGAGTGGCGAAGAGAGCTCCGTTCATGTGGTGAGGAGGATGCCAGGGTATGAGGAGGATGCCAAATTATTCAGGGTATAAGGAACATTCGCCGATAATATCTATCCTGGGTACAGCCATATGAAACCGGAGCATCGTGAGGCGGCAGATCGTAGACTGCGTACAGCCATTGGACACCTGCAAGGGGTGCTGCGTATGGTGGAAAATGATGCCTATTGTCCCGAGATAATGAAGCAACTCTCTGCCGTACAGGGTTCGCTTGAGAGGGTAAATCGTATTGTGTTACGCAATCACCTTGAGACCTGCGTTGCAACTGCAATGCGTGAAGG
>JAMCPC010000063.1 GCA_023379725.1 Actinomycetota bacterium | reverse complement strand
TGCGAATCACGGTTCCGGTGGAAGCACTACTGTCTGCCACCGAGCTTATCTTTCCCACCTTGAACCCCGCCGAATGCAGGGCCTCGGTAGCAGCCGATACGGACTTGCCATATATAGACGGTATAGCTACGTTCGGCCCCTTGGAAGAAGAGAGGAGGTGCCAGTATCCGAGAGATTGCCCCAGCATGGCTACTATTACCGCCAGCCCAACCAGTAGTACCACAAGTACGCTGACATAGATACCGGTATGGGTCTTTTCCTCCTCTTCTCCTTCCGGCAATTTCCCGTTTGTGCTAACGGCCGAGCCCACTTTGGGTAATGCCATGGTGGTACCTGCTCCAGAGTTGGCTGACCCAATCAACTCTGCCTGTGGTAGTACTGTAGTAGTATCTGTACTGGTGGAGATACCCAGAACCTCACGACCCTGAGAAAAACTAAGCAAATCTGCACGCAGGGCATCGGCACTCTGGTAACGTAGCTGAGGAGACTTCATAAGACACTTATCGATAATGGCCTCCAACTGCGGAGGAACCGACGACACCAGGCTACTGAGCGCGGGAGGCGACTCCCTTACGTGCTTGGATGCTACAGCCACTGGAGTATCTCCGATAAACGGTGGCCGGCCGGCCAGCATCTCGTATAGTACAATCCCCAGCGAATAGATATCGCTCCTACCGTCCACGCCTACCCCTTCTGCCTGTTCAGGAGAGAAGTACGTAGCCGTCCCCATTACCGAACCGGTCTGAGTGAGGCTATCCTCGGTATTGAACGCCCGAGCTATTCCAAAGTCGGTAACCTTTACCTGCCCATCTTCGGTAATTATCACATTACCTGGTTTCACATCACGATGTACCACATTGTGCTTGTGGGCATATGACAGTGCAGACGCAACCTCCGCTGCAATTTCAGATGACCTCTGGGGAGTCATCGGGCCGTTTGTCCTGAGTATGGCTGAGAGTGGAAGTCCCTCTACAAACTCCATGACGATATAGTACGTCCCTCCATCCTCTCCCCAGTCATATACAGATACTATATTGTGATGCGATAATCCAGCGGCAGACTGAGCTTCTCTACGGAATCGCTCTACGAAAGCTCTGTCCACGGACAACTCCCTGAAAAGCACTTTCAAGGCTACTGTTCTGTCCAGCAGGCGGTCATGCGCCCTGTATACATCAGCCATTCCACCACGCGCGATAAGACGTTGCGGCTCATAGCGGCCTGAGAGTATTCGTGGTATCATAGTCGGTTCCATCTGACTTTACAGCTTAACTCACTACGATCCGGTAATGGTGACACTGTCGCAGGTACATGGATACTACCACTGTACTCATCCGGTAGCACCAGAATTACCAGATGAAATTCCAGAACCTGCGGTCGATTTGGAACTGGGTAGACCAAACAGATTGAAGACAGCCTGCAGCATTGCCCGCTGAATCGGTCCGGCTATAGATGCCCCCGTTGCGTTTGGTGCCTGCCTGGGTACGACAACCGCTATTGCTACTATTGGATGACTGACCGGTGCAAACGTAACCATCCAATCAGTAGTCTCTCCATGCAAGCCTATCTGTGATGTACCGGTTTTTGCTGCTACCTGCCAAGAGGACGGAAAGATCGAAGCTGCTGTGCCATACTGGGCAACCTTTGCCATGAGCGCTGCCACCTTGGATGCAGTACTTGAAGAGGTTGCTTGGAGCCATTTCGAAGGCGTATAACGATGTATGACCTGACCACTTGAGTTCGTTACGTCATCGAGGACATGAGGTTTCATAATAATTCCGTGATTGGCAATTGCCGACCCAGTCAATGCCATTTGAAGAGCGGTTGCCTGGTCGTCTCCCTGACCGATAGCCGAAAAGGCCACGAATGAAGGTACCTGCTGTAGGTAGCTCAGGGGAGCCAGTGTAGAGATGGCAGGAACGGGCTGTACATCCAGTGGAGGGCGTTTGTTGAATCCAAACGAATCTGCCTCACCAATAAGATTTTGCGGTCCAAGGCTAAGCCCTATCAGCGAGTAACCCGTATCGCATGATGGTGGCAGCATTTGAACCATGGTACCGCCGCAGGCTTCGTAGTCGTAATTATGCAGCAAATGGCTGGTGCCAGGAAGGGAGGTCTGCGTAAGGACGGGAAACGATTTGTTTGCCAGGGATGAGTCTCGATCGTAGACTGCCGATGTGGTGATGATTTTGAATGTAGATCCGGGAGGATACGATCTTCTCCACGCTCTGTCCAGCATCGGTTGGCTGGGATTTGCAAGATAGGACTTCCACGCAGCTATCTCTTTGGTCGCGGTTTCGTAGGCAAGTGGGTTGGGATTGAAACTCGGGCTGGAATACATAGCTAAAATGGCACCAGTAGAGGGGTCTATTACCACTACCGAGCCCGTTCTGTTGCCCAATTCCTTGGCTGCAACCTCCTGGAGGTGATATGAAACCGTCAGTCTAAGGGTATTGGTAGTAGTTCGAGAGGTAAATAAATCTTTTATTGATTTTATCGGTTCCTTATATGGGAGCAGGTAGTGATTGTAATAGCCTTCCACCCCATCCAATCCATACACATACGAGTCATATCCTACAATCTGAGCAAACAGGCCGTTGGTGGGATATTCTCTACGATAATTATATATGTCGTGTGGTGTGGCAACAGATGCCGCAAGTACCTTACCGCCAGCAGACACGATAGTACCTCTGGGATTATCACGTGCCGCGAGAATATTTCTGGGGTTTGCCGGGGCATTGGCAAGGCTTCCGGCCTGAATGACCTGAATATTGTTCAGCTGAACAAACAGTGCAACGAACCCCAGCAAAATAACCGCTCCGAGCCATCTTATACGCCTGTTCACGCCGCTTGTCCTATCTTGTAGTCGTCAATGAGAATATACGACATTGACCGGTCCGACATTGACCGGAAAGCACCAGCACCAGCACCTGCACCACCTGCACCACCACAAGGAGTGCTGCAAACATATGATCCTGATACGCCTGGCACCGATGAGTGATCGAAGCTACGTTTTTCAGCCAGTAGATCCTTGATGTAGGCATCTGCCGCTGCAACAGAGGGTTCTTCCACACCGGCTTTTAACTGTGGCAACCTGTAAGATGCTATACTGGAGGCGGTTGCTCCGGTAATCTGCACTCTATGTGGCTCAATACCCAGGAAGCCGCCTATCCTGCCCTGAAACACCTCTACTCTATTACCTTTAAGCATCACGAAATAAGAATTGCTTACATACCATCTTATCAAGCCAAAGGCTGCAGCCACGACAGCCAAGAAAACTATCGTAAACAACACCGAACGAAAACTGATAAGTCTGTGTCCTGAGTAGCGCCGGTATTCAGGCTCGTAACGAGGTAAGGATTGCCCAGATACGCGAGATGAACCAGCTGCTTCTACTCTATTGCGGGAGTACCCATTACTGCCCTGATTGAACATACTCCTGCCGCGGTGACCACTTCCAGAATGCCACCAGCGCGCCACAGGAGGCGAGGGCACACCGGAACCTACCACTCGTTTCACGGCATAATTCTTCTGTGTCCTAGTACTACTTTGTGCTCTGGTACTACGTTGTACTCCGATACTATTTTGCATTGCAGCCGACCCAGATGCTGCATATTCGCCGGTGCCGGTGCCAGTGCCAATCCCATCCTCTGCGGTTTTAATTGCTGCCACAGAGATAATCGTAGTACTGTCAGCGGTGGACGAGCCCTCCTCTCCGCTTAGTGCAGACGGCTTTACAGCCGCGTCGTCGCTCTGTACGATTCCCCGTGAAGCACTGCCGGGTGAATTGGCTGTAGGCGGGAGACTGCTGGATAAACCGGCTCCAGATGGAAAGTTACCAGGTGAAGTAAGTGTGCTCCCCTCTACCGGTGCCGACGAGCTCTGATCTGCCGGAGTAGTTGGAGATTCAGGCAATTGCCGACCTGTATCCGTGCTTCTTGTAGGGACATCGTCTTGCGATATACTGTCAGCTGTATTATAGGCCATACTGTCAGGTAATACGTCTACTATGACTGCAGTAATATTGTCGCTACCGCCATTCCTATTAGCCGTTTTCACCATCAATTCAGCTGCCTGTTGGGGATCTATACGGGCCGATAAAATATCTGATAGAGTCTCGTCGCTTACTTCGTTGGACAGCCCGTCGGTACACAGCAAGAACCTGTCGCCTGTCTCTGTTGGCACCTCCCACATGTCAATATCTATTTCCTGTCCCATTCCGATTACCCTGGTAAGCGTATGCCTTTTAGGATGAACGGCGGCTTCGGCTTCGGTAAGTTCTCCCTTGCGTACCAGCTCTTCTGCTACAGAATGATCCTGGCTGATCTGGATCATCCTGCCACTATGATACCTGTAGATCCTGGAATCACCGACATTGGCTACGACAAAATGGCCTCCATTGTCATGCGGTGAAGCACCGCTGCTGTGCTTGTCACTGGCAGCTTCTGTGGCAGTTCCCTGCTGTAATTGTTGTGCTGCCCTACCATATCTATCCTGCTGAGAAACTGTGGAGGGGTATGTACGCGCAAACCCACCATCTACCTTTTGGGCATTTTCATAGTGACGTCCTGTGTGACGTCCTGTATGCAACAGTCGCTGGTACCACTTTTTGTTGGTAGCCAATTTCCTGGTAGCGTACCGAGCACCTGAAGTCTTCGCGCCTACGGATAGCTCCGCACCCGACTCAGCATTATAGGAATCCTCGATCCCGGCTATGGCTCCGTTGGGTGTACCGGATGTACCTCCCGTCAGGTAAGCCAAAGTTGCCAGCGTTGTGCCCATTCCAGACAGATGAGAGTTTTCGGCTCCTTTCTGCCATACAATAAAGTTTGCGTATCTGATCGCATGTATAAGACCTTCTATGCCAGACTGACTCCGGTAAGATTGCCGCAGAGCAGTAATGGCCAGACTGGCAGCTTCGGCACCCCCGGCATGGCCACCCATCCCATCCGCTACTGCGAACAGTGGAGGGTCTACTAGAGCCAGGTCCTCATTTCTTTCACGAACCCGCCCAGTGTCAGAAGCATAACCAGCTATAATCTTGGGCACGAGTATAGTATTTTACTGCATATGCACTTACTTTGCATTACAACCAGATATCTCAAATACAGTTCCTCCAATTTGCACAAGATCGCCATCTTTGAGGCGTGCCGGCCCGGACACTCTCTGAGCATTGACCCATGTCCCATTTGTAGAGTGCATGTCTTCTACCCACAAAGCACCGGAGTTACGATAAAAGCGTGCGTGTATATTTGAGGTATAGGAATCATCTGTTTTGATATTGCAGTGCTGGGCTCTTCCAATAGTAAAATTTTCTCCGATTCTGTGTATGCGACCACGTGACTCCTTGGGTTCTACCACTTTTAGTGTTGCAATTGCATCTTGTACAGCATTGCCTCCGATTTCGCTTCCAGCAGATACTCCGTAACCATCAGCGCTCCGGCTACCCTGTGCTGCTTTTCCCCCTACCGCAGCACCGGGAACGACACTAAGGGCACCTTGTGGAACTAAAGGAGCCTGAACTGGCGCATGCGAAGAGACCGGATATTCTGCACGTCTATTGGTTGCAAGTGCATAATTTTCTCTGTCGTCGTTACGATATCTTGTCTCTGCCCATACCGATCTGATTACCCTGAAGAAAAACAGCCATATGACTATCACAACCAGCACTTCCAGCGCCCTTAGAAGTGTGGTGTCTGCAACCGATGCAATCATCCCAGGTCACCTCGTACACCTCCACGCCCCACACGGCACTCATAGCCCCTGGTCTCTACAACCGATGCAATCATCCCAGGTCACCTAGTATATATGAATCTTACTGTAGTAGTTCCCAGCGACACGCTGTCTCCGTCTTTCAAGATGCTGGTATTCACCGGTTGGCCATTCAACAGAGTACCATTTGTGGAACCGAGATCTCTGAGTATGTATTCCTGGCCTTTTCTACTCACTTCTGCATGCCTCCTGCTAACGTTCTGGTCATGTAGTACAATATCACAATCTGATAATCTACCGAGCACTACAGGATGATCATTGAGAAGTACGCGATAGCCATCAGGTAACTCTATAGCAGCAATCTCATCTTCAATAGACCCTTCAACGATATTGGTTTCTATGTCGAAACGACCTCGTTTCAGCTCGCCGTCTTCCATGACCTCTACAGATAAAGGTCCTACAAATACATACCCCTCCCTATCAGCATGCGTCTGCAATGCAACGGTCAACTCCTTCTCGAATGCACCCTCAAATTGTGCAAAACGATCAGCATCGTAAGGCGACAGGTAAACTTTGAATTCATTCGGAGCTATAATTCTCCCCATCCCTACTCGCCTTCTGAGGTCCATTTCGCGAACGAGCTTCCGGCCAATCTCTACCGGCTGCAACTCTCCGCGAAAGGCAGTAGAAAATACGCCTTCGACAAGTCTCTCCAGTCTTGACTCGAACTCCTGTAACACCATAGCTTTATTGTACATCGTGAGTTGCCAAAGTCTGGTTCAGCATCTGTTACTAGTGGTAAACTAACGTATAGGTATGACAGGCTGTACGCTGGTATAGTGCCTCATAAATAGCGTGACGTTATACGGCAAGTCAGGGGTGCCATCTAGTGGTCTGTCTCGTAAATAGCGTGACGTTATACGGCAAGTCAGGGGCGTCATCTGGCAAGGCCGAGGACGAAGGCGTAGCTGGAGCTACGTTGAGGATGAGAACGCCGCCAGGGGCGTAATCTGGCTGGCGGGAACCCATGGTGATTTGCGGGACACTATGCTAGTATAGCTATCCGAGATAAGACCCAGGGCGAGTGGCGGAATAGGCAGACGCGCAGGATTCAGGATCCTGTGGACGAAAGTCCGTGGGGGTTCAAGTCCCCCCTCGCCCACTCTGCCATGTGAACTACCTTCCACTAAGAATTCGCGCTCTCGGAAAGTTGACAAATTGATCAATTACCTTGACACTGCGACCAGAAAAACTTATAATATATGGAGGCAGTTACATAACTTTTAGCTAGGGGATATAATGTCTTACCCGAACAGCACTAACTTGAACCAAATGGAAGCGCAATCCCCGTCCGCAAGGGAGGGGAGGCTCACGAGTCCATGCTTCCAGGAAACTGCCAGTACTGCCAAGACCATCAAGCCAATCAGATTGCGCGGAGCCTTGATAGTCGTTGTCATGGCCATCGCTCTGGCTGCCTGCAGTCAGCTGGGGGGGTCACCTTCGCCTTTTGGGGGTTTCTCAGGAAGCGGTACATCCGGCAGCAACCAGGGCAAGTTACCCGTAGGAACTGCCATCACCGGCTGGGAGTCGGAGCTGGCCTCTCCCGGTTCTATGCCTCCAGGAATGAACAACTGGTCATGCAAGCCTACCAAGGCACATCCATATCCCGTAATCCTGGTACATGGAACATTCGCCAATGAGGCATTTAGCTGGCAGGCTCTGTCACCAATGCTAGCCAATGCCGGATACTGTGTCTATGGCATGAATTATGGTGCAGAACCAGAGACGTTGGGACATTTCTACGGATTGGCTCCTATGCAGGATTCAGCAAAGCAACTCCAATCCGAGGTAAGTAAGGTACTGGCCTCGACTGGTGCAAAGCAGGTAGACATGGTAGGATGGTCGCAGGGCGGAATGATGCCTCGCTACTACATAAAATTCCTGAACGGTGCAGCCAAAGTGCATATGCTGGTCGGGCTGGCTCCCTCCAACCATGGCACCACGACTGATGGTCTGGTCGGTATAGCAAAGTTCTTTGCAAAGAACTTCGGCTTCTCCTTTAACCAGTTGGGGTGTTACTCATGTACCCAACAGGAGCAGGGGTCATCCTTTTTAGCCAACTTAAATAAGGGAGGCATTACTCCCGGCCCTAAGTACGTGGTCATAGAGAGCGAATACGACGAGGTGGTAACGCCTTACACCTCAGCATTTTTATCCGGACCTAACACGCAGAACATCACCCTTCAAAACCAATGCTCTACCGATTATACTGAGCATCTCGGCATCATCTATGATCCTGTTGCGCTTCAAGATGTAATGAATGCCCTCGGGTCGGATAGTCCCAGCTTCAAGCCACACTGTTCCCTGGTGTTGCCCGTATTCTCTTAAGCATCTCAGAATGAGCATAATCGCGGGAGTCGATTCATCAACTCAGTCGACCAAGGTGGAGATAAGAGACCTGGATACGGGCAAGCTAATCGGATACGGCAAGGCACCGCACACCCCTACCACTCCTCCCTTATCGGAACAAGATCCCTATGAATGGTGGAACGCTTTTAACGTCGCTCTGGCAGAGGCACTCTCAGCAGCTTCTACCGGCAGTAGACACACGATATCGCTAAATGACATAGCATCTATATCCATAGCCGGCCAGCAGCATGGCCTGGTTGTGCTGGACAGCTCAGGCGAGGTGATCCGCCCGGCAAAGCTATGGAACGATACACAATCGGCACCGGATGCTCTAAGGCTACGCAACATGCTGGATAGTGGCGACTCCGGTTGGGCTGAAGCGTGTGGTAGCGTACCGGTAGCAGCATTGACTATTACGAAGCTATCTTGGCTGAAGCGTGTGGAACCTGAGTCGTTTGCCCGTATAGCAACTATACTATTGCCGCATGACTGGCTGAACTATAGACTGACCGGCAAATTCTGTACTGATAGGGGAGATGCTTCAGGTACAGGATACTGGTCACCGCACGAGGGTGTATGGAGGCCAGACCTGCTTTCTCTTGTAGATCCCGATATCGACTGGAATAGTATGTTGCCCAAAGTCCTTGCTCCAGATGAACCGGCAGGAGAATGGCAGGGAGTTGTTGTGTGTCCTGGAACCGGAGATAACATGGCATCTGCCCTGGGCATAGGATTGACTCTCGGCGATACCGCTATATCACTGGGTACCTCTGGAACTGCCTTTACCGTCTCGGAAGTACCCGCTTGCGATCCATCGGGATATGTCTCTGGCTTTGCCGATGCCTCTGGAAGATTTCTACCACTTGTATGCACCCTTAATGCAACCAAAGTGACAGATACTGTCGGTAAGTGGGTGTCCATGGGATACGATGCCCTGTCGGAGGCAGTGTTAAGGGAGCCACTTGGAGCTGGAGGATTGATCGCAATTCCGTACTTTGATGGCGAGCGCACGCCCAACCGTCCATCTGCTCGTGGCGCGTTTATCGGCCTATCGAGTGATACAAGCGCATCAAGGTTGGCAAGGGCAGCCTTCGAGGGAGTCGTATGTAGCCTACTGGATGCAAGGGATCACTTACCAGCTCCCAAAGCCAGCAAAGACAAAGCAAATAGCGGTGAAGTGACACAAGTTGAGGAAGGTAAAAGTGAGTTGGGCAAAGACAGAATAAGCAAGGCTGAGGGAAACAAAGGATCTCTTTTCCTTGTGGGTGGCGGCTCTCGCTCACATGCTTACCAGCAAATCTTTGCAGATCTGGCAGGAGAAGAGATACTTGTAAGCACCAACCAGGAGACGGTAGCTACTGGAGCCTGCGTACAGGCTGCTTCTATCGCAAGCTCTGTCCATACTGATCAGATTATTGAAGCATGGGGACTTCGCCAGGGCAAGCGCATAACGCCATCAGAGGGCATTTCCAAGGAATCTGTCCGGCAACTACGGAGGGACTACTCACGGATAGCAGTATCTACTGTATGGGACATGTAACGATAATAAGGGGGTCATCTGGCAAGGCTGAAGACAAAAACATAGTCGGTAGCTACGTCTAGGATGAGAACACCGCCAGGAGCGCTCATCTACCTGGCGGGGACCCAGGGTTTTTGTGGAACAGACCACTAGTATACGCTACGCATAGCGGCAACAACGCTGTATGTAGCAGCGCTACTAGGACTATCAAGAGCGGCACTCTAATCTTTCCGTAACCTATCTTGTCTGAGCTCTATTCAAAAAACTTTATTAGGGTGCTTGACTTTTTTCAATAACGGAGTATAATGAAGTTGTGTGTTGTAAGCGCTTACAGTCCAAGATCTCGGTCGCTGGTGCTATCGGGAGAATGGCTGTACTGACTGAAAGGAATATCCAATGAAGGAAACTTTACATAGTTCAAATAGCCCGACCAGATTAAGGAGGTGGGCAGGTATGCTTGCACTTGCGATGGCAGGTGCGCTACTGCTAACAGCCTGTAGCTCAAGCTCATCAAAAAAGGTCACACCAACTACAGCAAAAAAACTGGTCTATTTCATATACAATGGACCCACTCCACCCTATTTTGCCCCGATGGCTCAGGCTATTGCTGCTGTAAGCAAGTACTATCCGACGCTTGACATCAAGACGATCAATGCTGGCGGATCTGCCACGACTGAAGCAACCGACGTTACCGAGGCATTGGGTGCAGGAGCGCAGGGTATTATTCTGAATAC
>JAMCPC010000062.1:10522-13448 GCA_023379725.1 Actinomycetota bacterium | reverse complement strand
ACCGGTCTCCAAAACCGGCGGTTGCGGGTTCGAGTCCCTCCTGCCCTGCTCGATAAGCAGTAGCCAAGTCCGAATTGCGGCCGCCGCAAATGCCCGATGGGAACCTTATAGTAGCCAAGTCCGGACCTACCTTACCCACTGGTAGGGCAGGTCCGGTATCGATACACCTCTTATATGCGCCTGAGGCTATTCATCTGCCATCAGCTCGCAATGTGGCAGCAATCCCATACATGCTCGAATGCAAGGTGGGTCTCATCTTGTGCATGATGCAGGGATTGATGATTGCTCGTAACTGTCGTATGCAGTCCGACGAGCATTATCGTCATAAGCACGGTAATCGCTATGGCGGTAAGTGCTATGGCAACTATGCGCCTTGTAGTTGAAGTTATTATAGTCATGATGTCTCCTTTACTGTTATCTAATGGATACTCTTGTATCCATCTTTCATGGTAAGCCTACCTGTGAAGAATAACTATCTCTACGAGGTATACATTTTCCTTACCTCCTCTGAGCGGAGCGGACGGCCCGTCCAGTTCTGACCGCTCCAGTCATATTTCTCGCTAGATAGGCCGTACGGCATTTTCCCCAACACGGCGTTCGCTTTTATAGCAGGTCAGGATGGACAATGGCCAAAGCATGAGACAGAATGCGTCCATGCTCTTTTCATTGACAGAATGAGCCGCAATCCTATTCTGCAGGGAAGTGCTACGACACGGCACGTCCTCACAGTTCACTCGACAACATGACACCTGATGAGATATAGTATCTTACACAAGAAACAGATGGACTTTCAGTTGCCTGACCTGTATAATGGAAGATGCACGAGCTTAGCGGTGCCCTCAGGTTCTCTAACAAATGGGGACCACCTCATAAAAAGCTGCATAAGCTGTCGTCCGTCCCGGTCGACTGTCCCAGCTGAATAGATTTCATGGCATGCAATGGAGTGCTCTGAGGAGTGTGCAGTTAAAGTATGCTCTGGTTTGGTGTATGCTATAGAATGATGTATAGATTATCCATACAGCAAGCGAAACTCCCTGACTTTAGCCGTGGGGTGGATGACATGGGGTGGGTCTACGTATGGATGGTATGAATATAAGAGAGTTGCAGAAGGAATCGTTGTGATGTTAATAAAGGTGGCATGCTAAGTGAATAGAGAGATGAGGCGTCTGATGCAGCGCCAGGGACAGGTCGATGCAGACGGATCGGTAGCTACAAAAAAAGAGCCACCGAAAACGTTGCGTTCCAAGCCACCTACAAAGCAGAGGACCACGGTATCGCAGTTCTTGAGAGAAGTCCGGGAAGAATTGAGGCAGGTGGCATGGCCTACCAGAAATGAAGTATTCAATTCATCAATGGTGGTAATTATAATGCTTGTATTTATGGTGGGTATGATATTTTTGCTGGATTTTTTGTTTGCCAAAGGAGTGACCTATCTTTTCAGGCCATGACATATTATGACAGAGCATGATGCTTCCGTTCATCAAGCCACAATGTCCTCATCAGACTGGGAAGCATTGGGTAATTTTTTGAAATTCGAGCGTTAAGTGGTAGTAGTGTGATGCAGGAATGTAGTACAGTACAGTACAATATAATTTGAGTAGGATGATGTTTACAAATGAGTGTTGATAACAATATTGAGACTGATCTTTTAGATCTAACAGATGTTTCGCCAGGAGGCGACGACGATATTGGCGAGACGGTTCCAGATGGAGGCGGCGTGGGTCCAGTTCATATTACGACGACGGGTGAAGCCAGTGGCGCGAATGAAGTTGCATACAGCCACGGGAGTATGCACGAAGATTCTAGCTTGAGTGAACATGATATGAATGGCACAGATAGCACATACGGTGTAGATGATGTCGACGAATGGGAAGACGACGAAGATATCGTTCAGGAAAGTCCCTATGATTTACCTGGAGCTTGGTATGTAGTACATACTTATGCCGGATACGAGAATATCGTAAAGGCTAATCTTGTCAAAAGGGCAGGTACGATGAACATGGAGGATAATATTTATGATATCGTTATCCCGCTTGAGGAAGTCGTAGAATACAAGAATTCAAAGAAGGTGATTGTTCAAAAAAAGGTATTTCCCGGATACCTGCTTTGCCGATGTGAAATGGATGATGATACCTGGTCAATGATTCGCAATACTCCTGCAGTTACAGGTTTTGTTGGATCAGGGACAAGGCCGACGCCTCTTTCTCGCAGTGAGATAGAAGCTATACTGAAACCAAGTGCCCATAAAGGTAGTCGCAGTGTAAGAAATAAGGCACAACTGGAGTATGAATTGGGAGATACGGTAAGAGTGAAGGCGGGATCATTTGCGGACTTTTCAGGGCAGGTTGCTGAAATAAACGAGGATCAGTTGAAGCTCAAGGTGCTGGTCAATATCTTTGGTCGTGAAACTCCTGTCGAACTGGACTTGGATCAGGTTGCAAAGCTTTAGAAAAAAGGAGACAATGTAGCAATATGGCACCTCGTAAGAAAAAAGTTATAGCTCTTGTAAAGATACAGCTTCCGGCAGGTGGTGCGACCCCCGCACCTCCTGTTGGTACTGCTCTTGGACCTCATGGAATACAGACCATGGAGTTCTGCAAGCAGTACAATGCGGCCACGGAAGATAAAAAAGGTTCAATCATCCCAGTAGATATATCTATCTACGAGGATCGGAGCTTTAGCTTCATACTTAGAACTCCTCCGACTACGGTACTTATCCGGGAGGCAGTAGGGCTGCAAAAAGCCTCGCAGACACCGGGTCGTGATATAGTGGCACGATTGACCCCAGAACAGATTACTGCAATTGCCAAGGTGAAACTCGCGGATCTAAATGCCCATGATTTGCTCGCTGCCGAACGGCAAGTTGCTGGGACAGCCAGATCAATGGGCATAGCGGTTACTGCCTGATTACTGTGTAGCATGCTGT
>JAMCPC010000062.1:0-10159 GCA_023379725.1 Actinomycetota bacterium | reverse complement strand
AGTTTGACCTTGCCAGCCGGAACCGGTCGTAATGTGAGGGTGGCAGTATTTGCCGCGGGTGAGCAGGCTCAGGCTGCGCGTGATGTAGGAGCTGATTACGTAGGCGCAGATGATCTGGTTGCGAGGATAGCAGATGAAGGGTTGATGGATTTTGATGTGGTAATTGCTACTCCTGACATGATGGCACAAGTAGGAAAGCTGGGTAGGATACTTGGACCAAGAGGAGTTATGCCCAACCCAAAGTCAGGGACAGTTACAGACGATATAGGCCGTGCTGTTACAGAATTCAAAAGCGGTAGAGTGGAATACAGAACAGACAGAGTTGGCAATGTGCATCTTCCCTTGGGTAAGTTATCATTCAGTGAGGCAGATCTTCTGGAAAACTATCGATCTGTCATGGATGAACTGGTTCGAGTGAAGCCGGCATCTGCCAAAGGTAAGTATGTCAGGTCGGTTACGCTGTCGACCACCATGGGACCAGGAGTGAAGATTGATCCTCTCAAGGCACGTGTCACTGGCGATATAGCTGTGGCCGTATAGTTAAAATACGTATAGTTGAAATAGCTGTATAGAACAGTAGTTGCATAGAACAGTATAAATGCGAGATAGAGCGGTAGGAGAATAATGGCCAGACCAGAAAAAGTTGCAGTCGTAGATGAAGTAAAAGATATGTTCGTGTCATCATCAGCGGCGGTATTAACCGAGTACAGAGGTCTTACAGTTGCAGAGCTTGAAGAGTTGCGCAAGGAGCTCATGTCGGCCGGAGCTACCTATAAGATATACAAGAATACGCTTGTAAAACGAGCTATAGATGGTACTCCAGAAGAATCGTTGAGTTCTATGCTGGAAGGTCCAAATGCATTGGCTTTTTGCAGAAGTGGACAGAGCGATATATCTAGTGTAGCTAAGATATTAAAGACATTCTCGGGGAATAAGCCAAATCTGATTATTAAGGGTGGTATGTATGATGGCGAGGTAGTGACTGGTAAACAGTTGCTGGACATAGCTGAGTTGCCTTCACGTGAGGTACTGCTGTCACAGTTGGCATCTGCTATGGCTGCCCCGCTGTACCGGATGGCCAGCCTGCTTGCTGCCGTGCCAAGAAACTTTGCATATGGACTTCAAGCTGTAATAGACAGTAGATTGCAGGCCTCTGAAAGTGGCAACTCCGTAGAGACCGGCAAGGATGGCAATGTCGGAGCGACAGAAGGAATGGCAGAAACTGCCGATATTCCAGAAGATGTGGTAGGTGAAGATAGAGAAGCGAGTGATGCGATAGCGGCCGGAGACGGTACGAGTACGGAGACCGCTATAGAGACAGTAGAAGGTACGAGTACGGAGGCATCAGGGGAGCACAACGAAGAGACGTCAGATACAACATCAGATCCGGAGGATGTAGATAACAATTAATCGAGTAAAACAGTGGCGCACTGTTCAGGTAGGCTTGGACAATCATGACCATCCCAACAATTCAGGTGGAGATAGATGGAGATGCATTGGTTGCCAATCTCTGGTATCATAGCGCTATCGTAGTGTTGTCCAGCGTCGAGCAGGTTAGTACTCACAGATATAGTAAATAAGATACAGTAAAACAGTAAGTAAGTAATTAAATGAGAAATAGGAGAATATGATGGCCGGGAAGACCTTGACCAAAGAAGATATACTTGAAGGGATAGCAAACTTGAGCGTTCTCGAATTGTCCGAGATGCTGAAGGAGTTTGAGGAGAAGTTTGGTGTGACTGCTGCTGCACCAGTGGCTGTTGCTCAGGTTGCTCCTACAGGGGCTGCTGATGCCGGAGGTTCTGGTGGTGAAGCAGAATCAGAGGTGGACGAACTTGATGTGATTTTGACCTCTGCCGGAGATAAGAAGATCCAAGTCATCAAAGAGGTAAGAGCGCTGACCAGCTTAGGGCTTAAAGAGGCAAAAGATCTGGTAGAGGCTGCTCCGAAGGCAGTATTGGAGAAAGTGTCCAAGGCAGATGCCGAAAAGGCAAAGGCGCAGCTGGAAGAGGCTGGAGCATCAGTAGAACTTAAGTAGTCTTTTGTAGCCAGGTAGAAATTTTATAGTTTACAGCCCGACTTGCATTATTTTAACAAAACTACTAAAATAATATTGATTTGACTAGTTGCTGGTACCTGTCTCTTATATATACTTTAGGTAATCGCGCGCGCCAACTAAGTGTTACGCCGAAGATTGATGTATTAGGTATATTAAGACATATCTTACCTGGCTCTTATGCAAACTGCAAAGTTAATAGTGCTAGTGCGCCTGCAGTAATTTAATGTCGGCAACCTTGTCACTGTATTACCAAGTAGCTGAGTACTCGACTAATCGACCCAAATAAGAGAGGAGCATTACTTGCCGTTAAGAACTCATAATAGAATTCATAATCGTATCACTTTCTCAAACCTTGATGAGGTGCTGCCGGTTCCCAACCTCGTAGCCGTTCAGCGTGATTCATTTGAGTGGTTTATGAAAAAGGGTCTGGCAGAAGCATTTTCAAGTATTAGCCCTATTGAAGATTATACCGGGCAACTCAGCTTGGAGATAGAGTACGATCCGACTGACATGGACATGAAGCAGCCTCCAAAGTTTTCCATGGAGGAGTGCAGGGAAAAAGATATGACCTATGCTGTCCCTATATTTGTTCGTGCAAGGTTTTACAATGCCGAGACCGGTGAAATAAAAGAGCAAACAATTTTTATGGGGGATTTCCCTGCAATGACTGACAAGGGTACCTTCATTATAAACGGAACTGAAAGAGTAGTGGTTTCCCAGCTGGTCAGGTCACCGGGTGTCCTTTTTCAACCCGGCAAGGACCAGAAAACTATAGTTACTGGAACCATACACCCCTATCGTGGTGAGTGGGTGGAGGTGGATCTTGAGTCGAGAGCAGCTCGCGATGTAAACGCCGGGGCACGTGTTGCCCGCAAGAGGAGAATGTCACTTTTTACCCTGATAAGGGCGCTTGGTTACGACGATGAGGCATTGCTGAATCGTTTTGTATCGCATTTCGACTTTCTTGAACCTCAGTGGGAAAAAGAGCGCGATACGGCACCCTCTCGTGAAGAGGCGTTATTGGAGATATATAAGCGTGTCAGGCCAGGTGAGCCGTTAAACATTGAATCGGCAAGGTTGTACTTTGAAGGCGCGTTCTTTAATTCCAAGCGCTATGACCTTACCAAGGTGGGCCGTTACAAGCTGAATCGCAAATTGAGCGAAGAGATAGATATTATGTCAGAGGTGCTGGGTACTGAATTGGAGCACCCTGATCTGGACCAGACAGTGCTAGCTCCTGCCGAGATATTGGCTACTGCCAGCTTTATGCTTCATCTGGCCGACGGGAAGCAGGGTTATCGTCTGGATGATCAGGATCACTTTGCCAACCGGCGAGTACGTTCAGTCGGGGAGCTTATTCAAAACCAGGTGAGGATTGGGCTATCTCGTATAGAGAGGGTAGTCAGAGAGCGCATGACCACTCAGGACAAGGAGACCATTACTCCTCAATCTCTTATAAATATCAGACCGCTGGTCACTTCCATGAAAGAGTTTTTCGGTACAAGCCAGCTCTCGCAATTTATGGACCAGATTAATCCCGTTTCAGGCCTTGCCCATAAGCGCCGCCTGTCGGCATTAGGACCTGGCGGACTATCAAGAGAGAGAGCCGGTTTTGAAGTGAGAGACGTGCATAGCTCTCATTACGGAAGAATGTGCCCGATTGAGACTCCTGAAGGTCCTAATATTGGATTGATCGGAGCTTTGGCGAGTTATGCCAGAGTTAACGAATTTGGCTTCATAGAGACTCCCTACCGGAGGGTCATCAATGGACGGGTAACCGATGAGATTATTTACATGGATGCCTCTGAAGAGGAGAAGTACGTTATAGCACAGGCAAACGCCACTATAGACAGCCACGGCAACCTTCTTGACGAGAGGGTTCTGGTACGCCGAGGACCTAAGGCTGCAGAAATTAGGGTAGGTACTGTCCAGACTACCTATGGTACTACCAGCGAGATTGATTACGTTCCTCCAGCAGAAGTGGATCTTATGGATGTTTCTCCTGCTCAGATAGTATCTGTATCTACTGCATTAATCCCGTTTATTGAGCACGATGATGCCAACCGAGCTCTTATGGGAGCCAACATGCAGAAGCAGGCGGTTCCATTATTGGTACCTGAGGCTCCATACGTCGGTACAGGCATGGAATCAAAGGTTGCCAGAGACTCCGGTGACACTATTTTCGCAGAGGGTGATGGTGTAGTAGAAGAGGTATCCGGGAACAAGATTGTTGTGCGCTACGATGATGGCTGTGTTGATTCTCTGGGACTTCCGCTTGGTCGCAAGACATACAAACTGGCCAAGTTCCAGCGTTCAAATCAGAATACCTGCATTAATCATAAAGTGCTGGTGAACGAGGGTGACAGACTTACGACTGGTGACCTGATAGCTGACGGGCATGCTACCGATAGGGGTGAACTGGCACTGGGAAAGAATTTACTGGTTGCATTCATGCCGTGGGAAGGATACAACTACGAGGATGCCATAATCATATCTGAGCGCCTGGTAAGGGATGATGTATTGACCTCTGTGCATATCCAGGAGCATGAAGTAGATGCTCGCGATACAAAACTGGGAGCAGAAGAGATTACCCGCGACATTCCCAACCTATCAGAGGAGGTCATCGGCAATCTGGATGATAGGGGCATTATCAGGATAGGAGCTGAGGTAGGTCCAGGGGATGTGTTGGTAGGCAAGGTGACCCCCAAGGGAGAGACGGAGCAGACCGCCGAAGAGAGGCTTTTGCGTGCCATTTTTGGTGAAAAGGCTAGAGAGGTCAGAGATACATCGCTCAAAGTTCCTCATGGGGAGTGGGGTAAGGTGATAGATGTTAAGGTCTTTTCACGTGAGGATGCTCACGAGCTACCTCCTGGAGTAAACCAGATCGTGAGAGTATATGTCGCACAGCGTCGAAAGATATCTGAGGGCGATAAGCTGGCCGGAAGGCACGGGAACAAAGGTGTCATTTCAAAGATATTGCCAATCGAGGACATGCCCTATCTTGCCGATGGAACATCTGTAGACATTATACTTTCGCCGCTTGGTGTACCAAGCCGAATGAATGTGGGCCAGGTGCTCGAGTCCCATCTTGGTTATGTTGCCAAGCACTGCCAACTGGCGGATTCTTTGAGTACAGGCATGACGGGTAAATCCGTGAAGGGAGATATCGATCGTGCGCGCAACTCTGCCGGAACTGATGGAGATAGCAGCGTTGCTACACTAAAACGTAAAACACGGCCGAGGACCAATCCTGCATCATGGGTTGCTACCCCGGCCTTTGACGGAGCGCATTGGGATGTCAAGGCAGACAGTAGCGGCCAGCCGGCTATACAGCAACTGTTGAAAGACATTGTAAACGACGGTGCCAATGGGTCAAAGCTGATAGGTGAGGACGGTAAGGCAACTCTCTACAACGGGAGAACAGGCCAACCTTACGACAACCCCATTAGTGTCGGATACGTATATATATTGAAATTGGCTCATTTGGTGGACGACAAGATACATGCCCGTTCTACAGGACCGTATTCCATGATCAACCAGCAGCCGTTGGGTGGTAAGGCTCAGTTTGGTGGCCAGAGGTTTGGCGAGATGGAGGTATGGGCACTTGAAGCATATGGATCTGCGCACACACTGCAAGAGATACTGACAATTAAGTCTGATGATGTGTCCGGCAGGGTAAAGGTTTATGAGGCAATTGTTAAAGGTGACAACATACCAGAGCCCGGCATACCGGAGAGCTTCAAGGTGCTTATCAAAGAAATGCAATCTTTGTGCCTGAATGTTAGTGTTATGACAGATGCCGGACAGAAGGTCGAAATGCGAGAGATAGACGAGGAGGCATATCAGATTACCGAAGGGCTGGGAATAGATATAAGCCGTCCTGAACGCGGGTTTGATGATGACGACGAAAGAGTGATTGAGAGGAACTTATAATGCTTGATGTAAATGAATTTGATCAGCTCTCTATAGGCATTGCGACTACCAGCGATATAAGTGAGTGGTCCAGTGGTGAGGTAAAGAAGCCTGAGACTATCAACTACAGGACATTGAGACCAGAAAAAGATGGGCTTTTTTGTGAAAAGATCTTTGGGCCCACAAAGGACTGGGAATGTTATTGTGGAAAATATAAGCGTGTTAGGTTCAAAGGAATCACCTGCGAGCGTTGTGGCGTTGAAGTTACTCGCTCAAAGGTGAGACGCGAGCGAATGGGCCACATTGTACTTGCTGCTCCGGTAGTGCATATTTGGTATTTACGGGGTACCAGAAGTTGGCTTGCCTACTTGTTGATGGGTACCGATGTCAAGGAGGAACTCAAGACCAAGCAACTCGAGAAGGTTGTCTATTTTGCCGCCAATATGGTGACATCTGTAGATACTGAACGGCTGCATAACGACCTACCGGAGCTTGAGGCAGACATCCTTACCGAGATCGAAGAGCTCGAACAGGCCTCTGAAGGTCGCATAGAAAAGTATATGGCTGCCCATGAAAAAGAGCTCGCTGACTTGGAGGGTCGTGATGCCAAGGAGAGTGAGATACGCTCTAAAGTGCGTTCGTTCGAGCGGGAGATCGCTTCAATCAAAGAACGTACTATAGCGGAAATAGATATGGCACGGCGTGCCCTTGATGAGGTACGCAATCTCTATCCGCGCAAGATCGTAGAAGATGATTTGCTCTGGCGCGAGCTGAGGTTTCGTTTTGGTGAATATTTTGATGGAGGTATGGGGGCCGAAGCTGTTGTCAAGCTTTTGGAGAATATTGATCTTGATGAAGAGGAACGTAAGTTGCGTGAAATCATCGCAAGCATAGATGACAGTCGCGCACTATCGGTACAGAAAAAGCAGAAAGCTATTAAGCGGCTTAGAATTATTTCGGCATTCAATCGAAGAGATGAAGAAGGCAACAGGGTAAATGATCCCAGGGCGATGGTACTTGACGTTGTGCCGGTTATTCCACCCGATTTGCGTCCCATGGTGCAGCTTGACGGCGGTCGGTTTGCCACATCTGATTTGAACGATCTTTACAGGAGGGTCATCAATCGCAATAATCGGTTAAAGCGGCTGCTTGATCTTGGTGCGCCGGAGATTATCATAAACAACGAAAAGCGGATGCTCCAGGAGGCTGTAGACGCATTATTTGACAACGGACGTCGCGGACGTCCGGTGATGGGTTCAGGCAATCGTCCGTTAAAGAGTCTCTCTGAGATACTGAAGGGGAAGCAAGGGCGATTCCGCCAGAACCTACTCGGTAAGAGGGTGGACTATTCGGGTCGTTCTGTTATTGTGGTGGGGCCGACCTTGAAACTGCACCAGTGTGGATTACCGAAGCTGATGGCTCTCGAATTGTTCAAACCGTTTGTAATGAAGCGTATGGTACAGCTTGAGCTGGCTCAGAATATCAAATCGGCGAAGAGGATGGTAGAGAGACGCCGTCCTCAGGTTTGGGACGTACTTGAGGAGGTAATAAAGGGGCATCCCGTTCTTTTAAACAGGGCGCCTACATTGCATCGGTTGGGGATACAGGCCTTTGAACCGGTACTGGTCGAAGGCAAGGCGATACAGGTCCATCCCCTAGTGTGTACAGCGTTCAATGCAGACTTTGACGGTGACCAGATGGCCGTGCATCTTCCGCTGTCATCTGAGGCTCAGGCAGAGGCGAGAGTGCTCATGCTGTCGGTGAACAACATCATGTCACCCGCTACGGGAAGACCTATTACTGTGCCTACCCAGGACATGGTATTCGGTATATACTACCTTACTATTGAGAAGGAAGGTGCTTTGGGGGAGGGTAGAGTATTTCGCCATGTATCTGATGTAGTAAGAGCTCTTGATGATGCTACGGTGGATTTGCACTCTAAGATCCGGTTAGTTCCTGCAGTTGGAACGGAGCTTTACGGGTCGGTTGCGCTTTCTATGGGGATTGATCCATCTTCTGGCGAACGTCTGATACTGGATACCACGCCAGGTAGGGTACTCTTTAACGAGGCCCTGCCAGGAGGTTTCCCCTTTGTAAATACCATAGTGGGAAAGCAGAATGTTCCTATAGGCGCAGTAGTGGAGCAGCTGGTCAATCAGTATCCAAAGTATATTGTAGCAGGGAGCCTCGACAAGTTGAAGTCGTTGGGCTTCAGGTATGCAACTCAGTCAGGGTTGACTATATCTATTAACGACATACCTATTCCTCCAGAGAAGCAGGTCATACTGGATAATTATGAGCGCGAGGCCAGTAAGGCAGAAACCCAGTTCGATAGAGGAATTATTACCGACGATGAACGCCGCCAGAAAGAGGTGGAGATATGGACATCAGCAACCTCTGAGGTAGGCAAGGCTATGGAGAAGACACTTGCTGGTATGACGTTCAATCCACTTGATATGATGGTTGTTTCCGGTGCGCGTGGCAATCCTCAGCAGATAAGACAGATTGCTGGGATGAAGGGGTTGGTCTCCAATCCACGTGGTGAAATGATTCCACGGCCTATAAAGTCATCCTTTCGGGAGGGGTTGTCTGTTCTGGAATACTTTATATCTACCCACGGAGCCAGAAAAGGTCTGGCTGACACCGCTTTGCGTACTGCAGACTCTGGTTATTTGACCAGGAGACTGGTGGACGTATCTCAAGAGCTGATAGTCCGTGAGGAGGATTGCGGGACTGCCCGAGGCATATGGGTGGAAGGTATCACCGCAGATGAAGCCCATCAGAGGGCCTATCTTGAGACAAGGATATATTCTAGATATCTTGCAGAGGATGTGCATTTTTCAGACGGCACTACGGCCAGTAAGGGGGAGATCATAGATTTGCCGTTACTTGAAAAAATGCGTAACGATGAGCAGGTCACCAGGGTGAGAGTCCGTTCACCTTTGACATGTGATTCCCAAAATGGTATATGCGTTCGCTGTTACGGTATGTCGCTTGCTACCAGCCGCCCAGTCGAGATAGGGGAGGCAGTAGGTGTCGTAGCAGCACAGTCTATTGGCGAGCCTGGAACTCAGCTGACGATGAGGACATTCCATACTGGTGGAATTGCTGGTGAAGATATTACGCATGGTCTGCCAAGAGTAGTAGAGCTGTTCGAGGCTCGTACTCCGAAGGGTGCCGCCAATCTGGTCCACAGGGCTGGAGTGGTACGTGTAGAAGATACTGAAGATGGTCGCCTTGTAACTCTTATCGGTGATGATGGGGTAGAGGAATCCGTTCTGATGCCGCCGCGTACCCATTTGCTTGTATCTGATGGTCAAGAGGTGCAACCAGGTGATGCTCTGGTAGACGGTCCGAAAGATCCCAAGGAACTGCTTGAGGTGATGGGAATCAGACAGACCGAGCAGTATCTTGTAGACGAGGTGCAGAATGTCTACAGGGATCAGGGAGTATCTATTAACGATAAGCATATAGAGTTAATCGTGCGCCAAATGCTTAAGAGAGTACTTGTGGTCGATCCCGGGGATTCTACATTTTTACCCGGTGAGCGTGTAGATTCACGTAGCTTTCAGGTCGCCAATAAAGCTCTTGCTCTTGAGGGGAAGAGGGTAGCTGAGGGAAGGCCTGAGCTTATGGGTATCACCAAGGCGTCTCTGGCTACTGATTCCTGGCTGTCTGCGGCTTCGTTCCAGGAGACTACCCGTGTTCTGACGGAGGCCGCCATTGAGGGTAAGAGTGACAAGCTCTATGGCCTGAAAGAGAACGTCATAATAGGCAAGCTCGTTCCTGCGGGTACAGGCATGGATGTCTACCAGCAGCATGAGCCGTATTTGCCGAATGCAAGCATGATGGGTGGGATCGGGCTGGAATCTGCTGCAAATGGCGAGCAGGCAGGAGACTTGGCTGCATGGCTCAGAGGGTTGGGAGATCATCCCAGTGACGAGTACGGTAGCGATGTGCAGAGAGATGAACTCTACGATGAAACTGATGGTAGCAGTACAGCTATAGGTGGAGATACGGGTGCAGGGGAGGATAGCGGAGTAAGTTCGGTAGATACTGAGGGTGTCGATACTGATACTGATACTGAAGGTACTGCACATGCTGATGCCGGGTGATTCAGGCATTACAGAAGCGGGTAGCGCAGAGATAGTTTGTGGCTCTATTGTATTCTGTAGCGAGGGATTCTTT
>JAMCPC010000061.1 GCA_023379725.1 Actinomycetota bacterium | reverse complement strand
GCACGCATCTGAGAGAAATGATATGCATCAAATAATCCCTGATATCTCAGCGTGAATTTGTACATGAGTTGACCGGCAATATATTCCTTGCGACCGAGCATCTTAAGGCTGTCTTCTATGCGAATATCCATTCCGATGGAACTCAGAGCATTACTGTAAGCATCTGCGACAGAGTGGTGGCCACTTCCTGCCGAGCCAGTGAGAATTAACGTTTTCATCTTTTATTGCGCCAATCCATGGATGAATTTTAGTCTATAGCATATAGAGATTGCCAGAATACAGAGGCTCTTTGGAAGAGAGCGCTCTCAGTTCCCATAAGCTATCCCGCCGTTACGGACAGAGCATCCTCGCCTGGAATCTCTCGTAATTGTGTCGGCCTACCACTTGTCGTTTATCTTTGATTAGTTTCCAGCAGGCTACCCGCTGAAACGCTGAAACACAGTCATTGTCCATCTGGATTATTATTGGTTAGAGTGAAGGTACGCAGTAAGGTCAATCTGAGCAGGGCATTATGACCAGAGTAGGAGCACAGGCTCCAGGTTCCAGCTTTAGTGAGAATGCCACACCATATGCCACCTCAAAGGTAGACAGGGTCATTGTTGCATCTCCACGCGGCTTCTGCGCAGGGGTGGAAAAGGCAATAAAAGCGCTGGCATGGATGGTAAAGTCATTCGATCCACCAATCTACTGTTACCATGAAATAGTCCATAATAGGCAGGTAGTGGAACGTTTTGAGTCTCTTGGTGTGGTGTTTGTCGAAGACATAGCGCAGGTACCTCCCGGTGTACCTCTTGTACTCTCCGCTCATGGTGCAGCCCCAGAGGTAGTAAGACGAGCCAGAGAAAAGAACAGATTCGTAGTGGATGCGGTCTGCCCACTGGTCACCAAGGTACACCATGAAGTAAAGGTGCGGTCATCCAAGGGATATCAGATTATTTATGTCGGACACACTGGCCATGAGGAAGCGATTGGTACTATGGCGGTAGCACCGGATGCGGTACATCTGGTTACTACAGTTGCAGATGTAGATGAGGTGGCAGATAAGATAGGTATTGATACCCCAGTCGCTCTTTTGGCGCAGACTACCTTGAGCCAGGATGATTGGAAAGACATCATGGACTATGTAGTGGACAAATTCCCCAATGTCTGGCTGCCTGATCGATCTGATCTCTGTTTTGCCACTACTAACAGGCAGTCTGCGTTAAAACAATTAGTACGTAGCTGTGACTCTGTAATAATTATCGGCTCTATAAACTCTTCCAATACTCAGGCTCTCGTCAAGGTAGCACAGGCTCAGACAGCTATATCTCTTGGGGATGACTCACTATCTTCTATCAAAGACGAAAGCGACTCCAGGGAAGTGCATCGACTGCTTGAGCCAGTGGCAGGACAGCAACGGCTGCAACGGCCGCAATTAAGAGATAGAAGGAACTCCGGTCAATTGCATCGGGTGCTCAGGATCAATCATGCAGGCGAGCTACCCAGTGACCTCGAAGGCATTATTGGGATTACCGCCGGAGCATCGGCTCCCGAGTATCTTGTTCAAGAGGTGATCTCTGCCCTATCACCTGTCAATGGAGTGGAGCAATTGGTAGTTACCGAGGAAGACGAATACTTTCCACCGCCACCTGAATTGAGGAACTTGTTAAAAGACGGGGTGAGTGACAGGACCACCAGTGCCGCCCAGATGCTCGAAGAGCTATCTTAGTGAGAGGTAATTGGCAAATGTCTGACCAAACACGTTCCGCAAACCCCTGGCTTCAGCCATGGGGAGGATGTCAGATGTCCGCACCATGCAAATCCCCGCCTTTAGTCATGGAGAGGAAGCCAACGGTAGCAACTCCCCCGATATGCAATCGAAACTTAAGATTTTGTTTGCCATGCTTTGTTCCAAGGTGCAGGGTAGGCTAACGTTGTTACAATGAAGAACGGCAATAGCGATTTCAAGGCAATACGTAAACCATCTACTCCGATAGAACTGGTGCAGAATCTAGCCGTAGCTGATTTTCATGATCGCTATCCTGAACCATCTTTTAGCCCAGTCGTTGCTCTTATTGCAGCCTATGAAGAAGAGGGTAATGTAGGAAAGGTAATCGACGATATTCCACAGAGATCATGTGGACTTCCGGTTACCACGTTGGTTGTGGTTGATGGCGGAGACGATGCTACAGAGGAGATAGTCAAGAAGCATCCCAGACACGGTAAGGATATGTATTGCTGCGTATTTCCGGTCAATCTCGGCCATGGTATTGCACTTAAGGTGGGCTACCGTCTGGTCATGCAATACGGTGCAAAGTATGTAGTCACTCTGGATGCAGATGGGCAAAATGATCCCAAAGAGATGGATATACTATTGGAGCCTGTTATCTCAGGTGAGGCTGACCTGGTAATAGGGAGTCGCAGACTTGGGACAGACAACACCGTCGACAAGATGAGGAAGGCGGGTGTTGTATTTTTTGGTAAGTTGATCAGCATGATGGCGCATACCAAGTTGACTGATACATCCAATGGCTATAGGGCGATCAGGGCAGATTTGCTTAAAGATATTACCCTGGAACAGTCGCAGTATCAGACAGCAGAGGTCGTCATAGCAGCAGCTATGCATGGGTGGAAAATACAGGACAGACCGGTAACATGGTATCCACGTGTATCTGGCACAACAAAGAAGGGTCACAATGTGTGGTTTGGGTGGAACTATGCAAAGGTCACCCTGTATACCTGGATCAGGGAACTGCGCAACCGCTGAACTGCAACTGCCGAACCATAGGACCGTCTCTTAGCCGTTAATGTCGTTAATGTCGTTCACGACGTTGAAAGCGTCTTGCATGGACTTCCCAATGTCGGCAGTAATTTTATCCAGTTCACTTCTACGAATACGCTTCGACGATAACGTGCCAGATACATGTACAGACTTGCCGATGACGATTTTGACCGGCATCCTCTTGGGGATCTTGGATCCTTTGGGCATTATCTGCTCAGTCTCCGACAGCCCAATAGGAACCACCACTGCTCCGGTTCTGGCTGCCAGGAATGCCGCACCTTCATGCAACTCACCTACCGTACCTCCGCTACGGCGAGTGCCCTCAGGGAAGAGGATCAACGTTCCTCCAGATTTTAGGGTTGACTCAGCTCTCTCTAGTGCCTTACGGTCCACCCCTGAACGGTTGACTGGAAAAGCCCCAAATGCTTCAAGAAACTTAGCGGGTAGCCTGTATTTCCATAATTCATCTTTGGCCATGAAGGCTATGGGTCGATTGGTGACCTCTGAGGCTATGAAAAAGTCTATAAAGCTTCTATGCACAGGAGCTATGATAACTGGCCCTGTGGCCGGGATATTGAATCTACCGTGAACCTCTACATGCCACATATATTTATTTATCTGGTGTGCCAACCAGCGCGCCGTCGCGTACATCCACCATGGTGCCGAAGCCCCGATTGCATCCAGCTCATGTGGCGTGGCGTTATATCTCATCTGTCTCATATCCTATCTGTGTAGAGGGTGGATGGATCCCTACCTTCTCCAAGCGGGCAAGGACGATGCTCAGCACATCAGATGCGTCATGCTCGGTAGAATCTATGACGATCATGTCGTCTCTTCCGGCTGATTCGGCTAAAGCCGCAAGTTCGAGGGAGGGCAACGCCCCCGTAGATCTGTTCATATCCAACTCATCACGCCTATCTATCATACTTTCCAGCTTGGCTCTTTCGCCAGTAGCTCTTTCCCCTGCTCGTCTCTCTGCTCTTGCCTCAATAGATGCCGTCAGGTATACCTTCAAATCTGCATCGGGACATACTACAGTTCCAATATCTCTCCCCTCTACCACTCCCCCATTGTGCATGGCTATCCACTGGCGCTGCCTGGAGACAAGGTCTTTCCGAACTGCCGGTATGCTTGCCACAAAAGAGACGAATCCGTCTACCTGGTCGGTCCTTATCTCCTCTGTTACGTCTTGGCCATCAAGGCTAACTCTATCTTCTATAACTATGACAGACTTTTTTACGATCTCAGCCACATGTAAACTCCAGGACTTATCGCTAGATACTTCGGTGAGGGTTCCTGACTGCTCTTTACCCATCACATAAATTACCTTCAGGGCAGCAGCCCTGTACATGGCCCCCGTATCCAGTACATGTAGTCCAAGTACATCGCCCAATGATCTCGCCAGCGTCGACTTACCTGACCCCGCTGGACCATCTATTGCAATAATTGACCCCAATCTATTCTCCAAGTCGGCCAGAATCAGTCCTAAAGCACACTGGACAGATCATTTACGAACCCTGGATAGCTGGAATCAATAGACTGATACCCAGTAACGATGCTGTGATCTCCAGAGACAGCAGCCAATCCTGCAACCGTAGCTGCCATGGCAATCCTGTGGTCGCCATGTGCGTCCACCTCTCCTCCCTCTAGGCTTTTTGTGCCACGAATGATCAGATTATCGCCCTCCACGTGGGCATCGCCTCCAAAGGAGTTCACCAGCTTAGCTGTACCTTCCAGTCTGTTAGATTCTTTTACTCTGAGTTCACCTAATCCCTCAAATACCGATACTCCCTCTGCAACTGCAGCCGCTATTGCCAGTATCGGCACCTCATCTACGAGAGAAATCACCTCTTCGGCTGAAATCTTAGTTGCATTCAGCCGGCTGTAACCTGCCTTTATATACCCCAATGGCATTAATTCACCTCCAGTTGCATCTATGGTAAGGTCTGCTCCCATACGTTTCAATACCTCTATGAAGCCTGTCCTGTCCTGACCGAGATAGATAGGGCCTACGTACAGCTCGCTTTCTGGTAAAATAGATGCTGCAACGATAAAAAATGCCGCCTGAGATGGATCACCTGGAACATCAATTATAAATGGAGATGGTTCCGCTGCATTTACACTTACTGTATAGATATTATCCGGTCTTCCCAGCGAAGAATCACCATCTATGCGTACAGGGATGCCAGCGATCTTGAAAATTTCTTCGGTATGCCTCCTGGTCGGTACATGCTCTCTTACGGTAGTGGTACCGTCGGCAGAGAGTCCCGCAAAAAGAATGGCCGCCTTTACCTGAGCACTTGGCTCTGGAGGCGCATAGTCAATGCCACGCAGATGGCCTCCAACTACTACAAGCGGTGGATGGCATCTATTCCCTACTCCACCATGGCCGGTTACTACTGCGCCCATTTTCCCCAGCGGGATAGCTATACGATCCATCGGACGCTTTGATAGTGACTGATCTCCAATAAATTCAACTGTCCACGGAAATCCAGAGAGGAGGCCGACCATTAGCCTCATACCCGTTCCTGAGTTGCCCATATCGAGAGGCGATGATGGAGGGTGCATTCTATCCCGACCACCTTCTATCACTATATTCCTGGGCTGGACCAAATTATTCTCGGGCTGGGGCAGATCCCGATCTATCCCTACCCCAATTTTCTCTACACTGCACACAGTGCGGGCAACATCGTCACCGTCCGGAAGTCCGCGTAAAAGTGACTTACCTGGGGCAAGTGATGCTACCATTATCGCTCTGTGTGCGATTGACTTGTCTCCCGGAACAGCCAAGCTTCCATGTATAGAGGCACCCGATGTGACCTCCATCGTGCCACCAGATATGCTAAGCGCTTTCATATCTATAATTCTATAAGTCTCCTCGTAACGCGACAGCGTCCTCAAGGTAGACATGCTTGATTTCATCCGGTTTTTTGGTCGTATATACATGCATGAGTACCCGGATACACAACGCTAGTGAACCCTGGATATCCAACTCTCTGGCGCACAGGAGGGGAACTGCATTAAGACCCATTGCACGACCTGCGGTAGCTGGGAACATAGATTTTATGTCGTCAGTTGCGGTAAATATGACACTTATTATATTGTCGGTAGCTATGTCATTTGCCTCCAGGATTCTGGCTACCAATTCCTGGGTACGTTTGGTAACCTGCTCCTTGGTGTCTTTCTCTACCGTTGTAGCTCCCCTGATTGCCCTTACTTGCTGCTCAGCAAACAATTCCTATCTCCATCCTATTTCAATTCTATTTCAATCTACTACCTGGTGGCCTGTCCTACAAATAACCATGGGTTCCCGCCAGCCAGATGACGCCCCTGGCGGCGTTCTCATCCTCAACGTAGCTACCGGCTACGCCTTCGTCCTCGGCCTTGCCAGATGACATCACGCCATTTACAGTACAGACTATTAGCCATGCTAGTACAACTAATACAAGTTGGATAATCTAGTCGATCTCTTCCGTATAGCTATGCCCAGAGGTCACGTTCCTGATTTTTTGGCTACAGCATCGTAAAGTGCCAGAACCTCTCTGTCAGTCAATAACCTACTATGTCCAGGTGATAGAGATCGATCGACCAGTGGACCTATTCTTATACGAATCAACCGTGTGACCGGATGGCCAATTGCCTCACACATCCTTCGTACTAGGCGATTTCTGCCCTCAGCAACCGTAACCGTCATGGAGTCTGGTGAGAGTATCCTTACATGTATGGCGTAGGCGGTGCCGTCTTCCAGCTCAATGCCCTTCTTTAGCTTCGTTGAATCATTCCTGGAGAGGGTTCCTTCTACCTGTACCAGGTACTCTTTTTCTACACCGTAGGATGGATGAGTGAGTCTGTGCGTAAGGAAGCCATCATTGGTCAGCAGTATCAGCCCTTCACTGTCAACATCCAGTCTACCCACCGGAAACAAGCGTATATCGCTTGGCATGCAGCCTACCACCGTGGGTCTGCCATAGGGGTCACTTGCAGACGATACGATTCCCCGTTCCTTATTTAACAGATAATATGTCAGACTTGGATCTACAGGGATCCTTTTGCCATCTATACAGATTATATCCGACTGAGCGTCAACTCTACTTCCGGTGGTAGCTATATTGCCGTTTACACTAACCCTGCCTGCGGCAATGTATTCTTCACACTTTCTGCGACTCGCAATGCCAGCAGCAGCCAACACCTTCTGCAGCTTTTCATCCATGAGTATTACTGTACATGTATTACTTGTTTATCAGCGACATATATCAATCAGCTATTATGTACGACGACTTCAAACTTGGAATTATTGATCTTTGGTCATCTTTAGTTATCTTTAGTCAGATGGATCAGAATCCTTGAAGCGATCCTCTATCGCTGACAGCTCCGACTCCTCAGCAGGAACCAAGTCGCTGATTGGTGGCAATTCGTCAAGATTGTCCATCCCCAGGCTTTCAAGGAACTGCGAGGTAGTGACATAGAGCGCAGGCCGTCCAGGTCCTTCTGCGTATCCACCAACTTCGATGTACCCACGTTGTGAGAGCAATTTGATTACGCCATCTACATTGACTCCTCGTACTGCCGCTATCTGAGTCTTTGAGATTGGTTGTTTGTAGGCGATGATAGCCAGGGTTTCCAGTGCGGCAGACGAGAGCCGGGGTGACATACGCTCCATGGCAAAGCGTTCCATATACGCAGCAAGGTCAGGATGGGTTTGCAGCCTATATCCACCAGCAACTCTGGCCAGGACAAAACCCCGTCGTTCTCTTTCGTAACGTTCTGATAGCGCATTGCAGACTTGTCCTACATCAGTCAATGGAATCTCCAGCAACTCTGCGAGTAACCCTGGTCTGACTGGTTCGATAGCTGATATCAATATTGCTTCTATCGCACGCTCAGCTTCAGTATATACGGCAGGCATACTGGCAGATGACGTACTTTGATTGCTGGTATCATGGCCATCATCTCCATTCTCGTTGTATTCATCCATTGGCCACATACTAACAGTTTGAGATCCACTCTACCTCTAGGTCACCGAAGGTTTCGGCCTGGTTCAGCGAGACTGTTCCGCGTTTGTGTAATTCCAGTAGGGCCAGAAAATGAACTATAATATCGATCCTGCCAGATAGATACCTGGTCAATTCCCTGAATGTCACCCTACGAAGAGTGCTGAGGCGCCTTTCAAGTGTAATGATAGTCTCCGAGACGCTTACTTTGTCTACGGTAACGTGATTAATCTGTACATCTTCAGGCATGGCACGATTGATTACATTCCTGAATGCATCGCGTAGTGCAAACCTATCTATACCGGCAAGAAGATCGGGTGCGATGTTGGCGAACTTCTCTTCAATGCCCGCCGTTCTGGGAACGGAAAGAGCAGCTTTCTCTATCATGAAAGATAGTGTCAATGCTATCTTTGCATATACCTGCAGTTCCATAAACCTGCCTATGAGAGCATCTCTCTGTTCAAGGGCATACAGCTCTTCGTCGACATCGGTGTCACTGTCTTGATTCAGCAGGCATTTGGATTTCCACTCGAGAAGAGTAGATGCCAAAAGCACGAATTCTGAGAGTCTGTCCAGATCGTTCAGGGCAGTAGAACCTGTAATGGATTCAAGCTCTACTAGGAAAGCGTCTATGATATCGCTCAGCGGAATATCGTATATATCAGAGGGATGATCCTTTACCAGCCGTTCCAATACGTCTAATGGATCTTCATCTTTATGCTCCTGCACTTCAGCAACTATGGTCATGACAATATACAGATTACATTGCATAGGGCAACAGATGGTGGAAATAACGATAATTGTCCATCGTGGAAAGGCTAAGATATTTCATCATGACAACTGCAAACGCCATCAGAGTACTGTCGGGTATCCAACCTACTGGAGACATACACCTCGGTAACTATCTGGGAGCATTAAAGCTATGGGTAGATAGTCAGTATGACGCTGAATCTTTTTACTGTGTTGTAGATCTACACTCATTGACCGTAGAGTTTGATCGCGACAACTTAGCCAGACGTACATTAGATGCTGTATGTATGCTACTTGCCGTAGGACTCGACCCCAAGCATTGCGCCATATTTGTACAGAGTCACATAGACCAACACACCGGCTTGGAGTGGTTGCTTGAGTGCGTAGCAACATTTGGCGAGCTGAACAGAATGACTCAATTTAAGGACAAGGGAGCAGGTCAAGAGTCAGTCACAGTTGGACTATTTACCTATCCTGTACTCATGGCAGCTGATATATTGCTTTACGATGCAGATAAGGTACCTATAGGTGATGACCAGCGGCAGCATCTGGAGCTGGCAAGGCGTATAGCTTCGCGCTTTAATACCCGATTTGGAGAGACATTTACTGTTCCTGAGGCACTAATACCGCCGGTCGGCGCACGTGTAATGGATCTGCAGCATCCAGAAAATAAGATGTCAAAGTCTTCAGACTCACGCTTGGGCACTATATTCTTATTGGATAGCCCGGATGAGGTGACAAACAAGCTGAAAAGGTCTGTAACCGACTCAGAGAATACTGTTCACTATGACCCCGAGAGGAAGCCCGGCGTGTCCAATTTACTGGAGATCCTGTCAGCCATAACAGCTGAGAGGTCAGATGTACTGGCATTACGCTATGACTCGTACAGACGGCTGAAACAGGACGTTGCAGAGGCAATCGTTGATACGATAGATCCTATTGCAAGGCGCTTCAGAGAGTTGTCCTCTGATACTGCTTATGTAATGGATGTCATAAACGAAGGAGACGAACGAGCACGTGAGATAGCTTCAGCTACTCTAGCCAGAGCCAGAGAATCAATAGGGTTGCTCCAACGATAGTGTTCTATCGTGTCGACATTCAGCGATATAATGAATTTATATCGTAATAGAATATCTCACCTACGTCACTTAGCAGGTAATATCCATCCATGTTTACTGGATCTCCGGTAGCTGCTACTATGTCCCTTCCCAGCATAGTATTTATAGGAGCACCGTAAAAAGGTGCATTGAAGGAGTATAATGATCCATCGGCAACTACTATCCTATAGCCTTCCTGTGCTGTAGATCTGAATGGCAAAACATCTATTGCTGGTGCATCTCGGTAGGCTTCCTCTGCTGGCATTGAGCCGCGAAACCAGACATCTCCAAAGGTGTATACCTCTCCTCTACTGTCTACTATTAGATAGCCGACCGTACCGGGGTCACCGAGCATAATCCCGGTGGCAGGGTCAGGAAGTATAATTCCCTCCTCGCGGATACAGCCGACATTTTTTATATCCCCAAAGGTAAATACATCACCGGCCTGATTCAGGAGACAGTAACCACTGGCATCGCTGTACACAGCCATAGCAACTACCGGTATACCCACACTCAATCCTGTCTCTGGAAGTGTGCCATACGATGGCAGGTCTCCAAAGGCGTAGATATCTCCGGCAGCGGAGTAGAGCCAGTATCCATTGGCGATACTGGCAGACACTATACCCACTATCGGTGCCCCACAAGCTATGTCATGAGACTTGAGGGAGCCCAGGAATGATGCATTGCCGGTAGTGTATACTTCCCCCTCTCTGTCTACTATCCAGCATCCATCGCCCTCGGGCGTAACTGCCAAGCCACATAGGGTTTTTACAGTATTCTGATCTATATTCCAGCGAAGCGAATCTACAGTTGGGTCAATTTCATTGGAATAGGTATCTAGCTTGCTAACCTCTACGTTCATATACTTAAAAATTTACCATAGTACATCTATGCCTGCTCTTCGAATGGTATGATCTGCTCCCAGTGGCAGGAAGGCAGAGGCAAGGGCAAGGAAGGACGTAGAACGACCAGAGAATGTGTCGTCTGACCTGTGGAAAACCATGAGTACCCGTAGTCCAGGCCACTTCCTTAGATGCCCAGTATTTTTTGCCATACTGAAAGAGCTGGGTTAAATATGCCGACCAGAACGCCCGGCAACAGTATGACCACTGCAAGCGGAAGTATAAGCATGAATGGACGTATGCGGTAGTACGACGGCAGCAGCCTGTCAGGTATGAACCTTTCCAGTATGGCTGAGCCATCAAGAGGAGGTATTGGTAGGATATTGAATACAGCCAGAAGTACATTGGCAAAGCCAGCCAGAAACAAAAGTTGGTAGCCTACCGGTAGTACAGACAGATTGTCGGTATACAAAAAGGCATCCTTATAAGCTGTTGGCGTTAATATAGAAAATGCAAGGCCACAGGCTACAGCCAACACTATATTTACAAGAGGTCCCGCTATGGATACTATGACAGAATCATTACGAGGATTTTTTAGCTTGTCTACCGTTACAGGAACAGGCTTGGCCCAGCCAAAGGCTACGCCAGCAGTGATTATAAGGACGGCGGGTACTATAATGGTGCCCAGTATGTCTATATGAGGTAGCGGATTCAAGGTCAATCTACCAGCTTTTTTAGCTGTATCGTCGCCAAATGCCAGTGCAACGGCACCATGGGTGACTTCATGGATAATGATAGACGGGATCAGCACCACAAAGAACAGAATTGCCGTTTCATGCACCCTATGGAGTTTTACCAGCACGGCAAGGACTATTATCGCTATGGCGACAACTAATGCTACATTTCTATCGTGATTATTGGTTATTGGAGATTGACGGTAGACGTCGCCTGGCCCCACAGGTACGCTATTTTCTAGAGGCACATGCTATGCACTGCCTGGCGGTCGGTTTTGCTTCCAGCCGAGCCTCCTCGATAGGGTTGCCACAGGACTCGCAGATGCCGTATGTACCGTTATCCAGCTTGGCCAATGCATCGCTTACCTGCTGCAATGCTTCTTTCAATTGGCCTGCAAGTGCCTCTACCTCCCCACGTTCTGCGGTCACTTGGCTGGAGTCAGCAAAATTCGCGTCATATTCCAAGCCATGTACTTCACCGTAGCCAAGCTCGTTCAGCTTGGTAAGCAGATCTGATTTTTCTTTTTCCAGCAACGCTCTATAATCTATCGCCGGAGCATCGGTAGTGACATTTTTACCCATATGGCTATTATAGCCTTTATTGCGCTGGATGTCATCAGTAATGCATCATCTCTTCCGTATGGTCTTTTAATAAATACATCAGTCGTCCATTGGTCTGTTCCGTCAATATCCTGACATTATATGGCAAGTCAGGGGCGTCATCTGGCTGGCGGGAACCCATGGTTATTTGCGGGATAGGCCATTAACATGGTGGATAGCAGCTCGAGGATGTGCGGACAGGTACGTCGACCGCAGGTGCTCTACAGATACTTTGGTGTATATCTGGGTAGTGGATATTGAAGAGTGACCCAGCATCTCTTGGACTGCTCGTATGTCGGCACCGCCCTCGAGCATATGGGTTGCACAGGAATGGCGTAATACATGAGGATACACCCTTGACTCCAGTCCCACTGCGCTTGCCCTCTTTTTTATCACCAGCCAAACACCTTGCCGGGTAATACGACCACTCCGGACATTCAAAAATACTGCATCTGAGTCAGTTGCTCGCTTCCAGCGCGCCGGTATTAGACTACCTCTCCCGTGAGGACTGAGCCATGCACTAAGTGCATTGAGGGCAACCTCTCCTACCGGTACCATCCGCTGCTTGGAGCCCTTGCCAGTCACTTTAGCCGTTCCGATCCCTGACTTAGTTGTAGTAATATCTCCAAGCGATAGAGAAACGAGTTCTGATACCCTCATCCCAGTTGCGTAAAGTAGCTCCAAAATTGCCTGATCCCGCCTTGAAACAGGAGAATCCACTTCCTTGCTATTGGAAAGCAGCAACCCTACCTCTCTGAGCGACAGAGCCTTTGGTAGACGTGTCTCCTGGTGAGGTGGCTTTATGTGTTCAGCCGGATGAGTATCTACAGTACCTTCATCCAGCATAAAGCTATACAGCCCTTTGACGCATGACAGTATACGTGCATGAGAGCTGGAAGCATAGCCTTGCTCGTGGAGAAAATGCGAGAAACCATCTATAGTATGACTGCCGGCATCTTCTATCGAGAGGTTGCAGGAGTCAATATAGGATTCAAACTTTTTTAGATCTTGCCGGTATGCGTTCACGGTATTGCGAGATCTGCCGCGTTCCACGGCCAGCCAATTCAGGTATTCTTCGCTGGTATTGGACAATGGAGCATGGTAGGGCATATGGTTTCGATTGAGTTTTCCCTCAAGGGTAGTGCTTACATTACTGCTCTGGCTGACATCTTCCCTATGGCTAAAGCCAGAAGCTTGCGGGACGCGTTGGGTCATTACAGAAAATTACTATAGATGGCTGCCACTATCGTGGATAGTACTGTAGTTACCACCTCAAGCATCCCCGGCGATCCTTCTGGCTGCCAGCATAAGACCGATAATAGTCTGTGCATCATGAATTTCACCTTCGATGCAGAGTCGAATGGCTTCATCGAGAGATATTTCAAATACAGACATATATTTTTCCTCAGGACCTTCTCTGGCGGTCTCATCTTGGACCAGGCCAGTGGCAAGGTATATATATGTCTTTTCCGTACAGAAACCAGGAGAATTATATACGGTAGCCAGCAAGTCAAATTTGCTGCCTATCAAGCCCAGTTCCTCTCTTAACTCCCTGGCGGCAGTATCTTCCGGTGCTTCTCCGGCTACGTCCATCGTGCCTGCCGGAATCTCAATCAGTTCGGCATCGAGTGGTGCGCGGTACTGCCTCAGCAAATGGACTTTGCCCTCTGAATCCACAGGCACTATAACTACAGCTCCGGGATGTTTTACAATCTCACGGATATAACTAGTACCATCTGGTGCAATGATGCTGGTGTGCACTACGTCAATTCGCTTACCAGAGTATTCGACGCTCTCAGCCTGTTTGATAAACGACGCGTTCATGCTTCTTCTAATAGGATATCCAATGTAATTCTACGAACTTACCATATCCACCGTACGGCAGTGCTCGACTTGAGCAGTGTCCAAGTTCAGCCGTGGGAAGGAGATCAAAACTTAGTGTAGTGTCTCGCAAATAACCATGGGTTCCCGCCAG
>JAMCPC010000060.1:9361-23294 GCA_023379725.1 Actinomycetota bacterium | reverse complement strand
GCCGGGAGGATGACGCCCACGAAGCTCTGTATGGAGGCGAGACGGGCATTATTTCTCACCATATTCTGTGGTGATGTGTCTTCTGCCAGGAGGGTAAGCGATATCGGGTAGGTTATTCCGTGGGCAAAGCCGAGCAGAACAAAGCTGGCTATCAGCAGGTCTATGCTATGCACTGCCAGCATGGCCACACCCAGGACCGTAGCTACCAGAGAAATCCTGATCACCCGCTTTCTTGCATCACCTGGCGGTTTCCATGCTATCAGGAGGCGCATAAATAGCGAGATGGCGTAAAACCCGGCGAACAGGAGCACAACCTGTCCAGTACTTGCGTGGTCGACGTCTATGGCGAGAAGACCGCCGAAAGCCACCATGGACACGAAGGGCACCATGTAGGCGAGTTGGATAAGCAGGGGTAGCCTGATACTGGCTGTCCCGTCCTTGGCGCTCTTCCACAAGGTTGCCAGCCCTTGCAGGCTGGTCAGGTTGGCGAGGCCGGCGGATGGCTGGTCGTCCATGGGTAGGGTTTCATTGACGATCCGCATTTCTTCACGTGGGTCGTGTGTATATCCGTGAGAGTGGTTTTCAAGAGAGTGGTTTTCAGGGGTATCGCTTGGATAGGCGTGACCGGTGGCACCAGCTGATGGTGCTTCGGATCCTGCCCCTGGCTCCGCGAGTGCCTCTTCTGCTTGATGCGTAGATTGTGACTGGTCAGCGATCGAGCCTAGGTCTGATCGCGCATATGCACCCGCGTTCCGTCTGGCGTACGCGATTAGAATGATGCCGACGAGCGGCCAGGGCGCGAATACGGCCAGCACCATTCTCAAGGATCCATTGGTAAGTGCCAGTGTGCCGCTTTCTACGAGAGGGCCTACCAGCAGGGACAGACTGAGGGCTGCAGTGTAGCGTGCAATACCCTTGCCCGGGTTGCCCGGACTGGACCTGCTTGCGAGGGCAACGAGGCTGGGCAACGTGAATCCGCCGCCTGCACCCGCCACCATTGCCGCAAGAATGTATACAGCAAGATCATTTGCGCTGGCCATTAGTACAAAACCGACCATCATCGTCAAAAGACCCAGCATGGCCACCCTGCCTGCTTCGATGTGTCGCTGCCCGTGGGCTAGTTGCAGTGATGCTAGTGCAGATGCCAGCATTCCGGCTGCGGCAGCAATGCCTATAGCCGTTGGCCCCAAGTGGACATCGTCCTTGCCCAGAAGGGGGTAAGTGACCTGAAAGATATTTTGGCTGGAACGCGCCATGAATGCTGTAGCGAGGACACATACTCCGAGCAGGGATGCAGAGATACCAAGTGGGTGAATGTTGCGGGAGTTGTGTCTTCCTAATGCACGATTGGACTTCAAGGTAAATGCAAATCTTTGCCGGTATCTGCTTGGCTTGTAGCCAGAGAAGACCCAGATGGAGGTGGGGAAGACCCAGATGGAGGTGGGGCACGGTGCACAGCACTTCCGGGCGAGCCTGCCCGCTGGCTTACCTCACGGTAGTAATCTTTCCAGATCAGTTTGTGTATGGGGATCTTTCGTGGTATGTCACGCAGTCCTGGAATAAAGGGGATCAGGAGTAATGCTATGGTGAAAATAGTTACGATACCTACAACCAGGATGTCTGCGTTGGATTGCTGAGTGGTGGACATGGGAGGTATCTGGTACCACATCGTGTAGAACCATAACCATGGTTGTCCCGGCCAGCTGCCTGTCTCGTTCATGACTCCCCATTGGGAACTCCGGAGGTGCTGGGCGACGACAAGATGACCCCAGTAGCTTGAATCGTGCTGAGCCTTCCATGAGTCTCCTATGAACATGATCGGCTTGGTGTAGTTGCTCGTGTAAAAACCGCTGTGGGAGATGAGTTGGGAGTCCAAAGCTCCCGATCTGGCCATCCCTAGGAGATTCCTGAACATGATTGCGAGTGGTCCGTAGTTGCCTGCCGGTACATTCAAGATGCCATCATGCACCGTCGACTTCTCCAGGGCAGTTCCATAGGCCGCTGCCCATGTGTGCTGCTGCGACCTTGAGGCATGTTGGTAGCTGGATATGGCAGCTTTGAGTGGTTTTTCTCCGGGAAGCGTCGACAGGGGGCCAAGTATGAAGTCGTTGGCGGGGTATATGGGGTAGTGCACGCCTAGGAGGTTTTGGATGGAGATGGGGCCAAGGTATTGTACCGATCCGCTGGCATGGTTGTAAGGAGGGCCGTAAGTGGCGGAGTTGCTGGTTCCCTCCAGCTCGCTCAGGGCTATTTCGGTAAATCTTCTCGGCTGCGCGCTGGCCCAAGCCTTTATGGTAACCGGCGGTGTGTCCGGCGAAGAGAAGAGGATGGCTAGCGTGAAGGTGAGGATAAGCACCACGACGAAGGCGATGGTGGCTTCCTTTAGTATGTCGTAGCGTCTCTCGGGACCCCGCCATGGCATTGCATCCAGGACGCGCGATTGGGCGGCATCAATTTGGCGGTTCCTTATTTTCCTAGATGTTCCATCCGATTTTTTCTTTTCGCTCAAGCCTGCGCTGTTTTCGTTGCTCATAGCGTATTAGCTGCTCCTGTCGAACTTGTTGCGCCCATTGTTACTGTTGCTACCGTTGTAGCCATTGTTCTCGCCGTTCATGGATGTCTCACCTTTCGCCAGCATCTTCCAGTCTCGCCTCGGAGTAGCTTTCCGTTGAGGTAACCATCATGCCAGCATTGTCGTCAGTGCTGGCGTACTGTCGAGATATCGCAGGGTCCAGATCAGGATCCCTGTCTTCTGGAAGAGCATCAATAGGATGTACTACGCCACGTACCCTTACCATGAGTATATGTACCCCGACGATTACCACCAGCACGAGGGGGATGAGCGCTATGTGCAACATGAGCGCCTGGCCGAAGTTCATAGGGTTGACCAGCGATCCGATCCCCGCAGCGTTGAAGGCATCCTTGGATTCGAAAGCTATCCATTGAGAGTCGAAATTGGTCTGTGAGAGGTAACCGGTGAACGCCTCCACAATAGAGACCACAAAAGCCAATACTCCGGTAATCCATGTTGCAGTCCTGCCTCCCCTCCATGCAGCCATCCAGAACTTGCCCCAAAGGTGGATTGCCATGAAGGCCATGAACATTTCCACACTCCACAGATGCAGGGAGTTGTCGAAGTGACCGATGGACGATACGTGCCACCAGGTGGGTCCCTTTATGGCAAGCACCAAGCCGGACAGTATAGCCACGGCGAGGGCAGACAGGGTGAGCACCCCGAATACATATACCCAAGAGGATACATAGGCTGGTTGGCTGTCGGGCAGCATTTTCTTTGGTGGCAGGTACTTTAGCCAGATGCGCCTGGCGGTCGCGGTCCAGAGTCCATCGTCTACGCCGTCCTCACCTACATCATCTCCTGTAGCTTCTCCTACACCACCTACGGCACCACCACCACCCGCACCTGCACTTACAGCCTCGCTCACACCCCCACTTGTAGCTTCTCCTACACCACCACCTGTACCCCCTACGGCATCCTCAGTTACTGCTGTACCGTTGTCGGGATTATTGGTGTAGTCACGGTGATGCTTCTTCTTGGCATGGACGAACGGCACGAGTAACGCAAGAGCGAACAGCACCAGCATGGCGATAATGACCAGAAAGTTAGAGAGTGAAATGAGTATAAATCCCCAGTGAACATATATATCGTGATGTGTCAAATTAACAATAGCTGCTGTCATAAGTAATTACTGCTCCTGCCAGTGATCGCTAGTTCTGCAGATGATTCTCTTGCGCTTGCGCTGCCGACTCCAATCTGCCGCTCATATGCCATGACTTTATACTGCTCATATGCCATTACCTTATACTTCCCACATGTCATGACTTTATATATTGCTATTTTCGTGTCGCATCTTAATACTATACCTTTTACCTTTTTGTCTATTATAGTTGAGTTGGTGAACGATCATTTCAAATATGGTATCCAGTCTGCTTATCAGTCGGCTCTGACCCTGGGGAGTTGTTGAGTTGGTGAACGATCATTCCAAATATGGTATAGCTGCTACGACCAGCAAAATTATCGGAGGAATCTGCCTGATTCTCTTCTTCGCTTGTGTAGAGGTACTTCCCTTCAGTCTTACGCTCGGCAGAGTGTCTCGAAGGGCTACAATTCACCTATTGGTGCTGCTCCTTCCTGCGTCTACTCACAGCGCTTCGTCACTCTGGCTGCTGATTCCCGGTGTGATTGCCTTGGGGTTTGCAATATATCCCTTCAAATACAGCGGGTTCAAATTGTGGCCAGCATTGCTGATTATAGGGTTGTCAGTATTTTTTATACTTGCATTCACCATTCCTCATCCTACGCGCCAGGGTCTCCTTTGGTCGCTGTTTGCACTTCCATGGGTAGGTGCGAATCTGTGGGCAGCTGATCGTAATTATTTCTTTTCCTCGGTGGTAGGTCTTTTCCTATGGGATTTGGGCTCTGGGGCACAGGCCATGGCCTACGGTATACATGCCCTTTCAGAGCCTTACGGAAACGGCATACCTCCCATGGTGGTGGTGATAGTCGATTCTGTTGCCATATGCGCGGTTCTGATTGCATGGTATGTGGGCATAGACCCGAAGGAGCTTTCAACCAAATTACTGAGTAGGTATCGTGTGAATTCAAAATCCAGTGTTCAGATGGGTTGACTTCTTCCCCACGATTAGAGTCGGGAGTTTGCGTGACGCGGATATGCTAACATTATGCCATGCGTATACTTGTTGCCGGAGGAGCAGGCTTTATCGGCTCCAATTTTGTGCATTATTGGATAGACAGTCACCCAGATGATCAGATAATCGTCTATGACTTACTGACCTATGCAGGCTGCTTGGAGAGCTTGGAGGACGTACGTGATCGTATTACCTTTGTACAGGGTGATATAGGCAATTTTGAGCTGGCAAAGCATGTACTGAGTCAATATCAAATAGATATGATAGTGAATTTCGCCGCCGAATCGCATAATAGTCTGGCAATACTGGATCCTGGTAGGTTCTTCCGTACCAATGTGCTGGGTACTCAAACTCTACTGGAAGCTGCTCGCCAGGTGGGAGTTGAGCGTTTTCATCATGTATCTACATGTGAAGTGTATGGAGATTTGGATCTCGACTCGGATGAGCAGTTTACCGAGGAGAGTCCCTACAGGCCGCGCACCCCCTATAATGCATCCAAAGCCGGTACTGACCATGCGGTAAGAGCTTATGGACTTACCTTTGGACTTGACGTCACTCTTACTAATTGTGCCAACAATTACGGTCCATACCAGTTTCCTGAGAAAGTGGTACCCCTTTTTGCTACAAACGCAATGGATGATAAGCCGCTGCCGTTGTATGCGTCTACCCGTAACAGGCGGGAATGGCTACACGTAATAGATCATTGCAGGGCGATAGAATTGGTCATGCTGAAAGGGAATGCTGGTGAGACCTATCATGTAGGGAGTGGGGTAGAGGCAGATATAGAGCAGATAGCAGATATGGTCCTTAACGTGCTGGACAAGCCTTCGTCGTTGAAGACCATAGTACCTGATCGTCCTGGCCATGATCGTCGTTACAGGCTTGACTATACGAAAATACGAGAGCAACTCGGTTGGGAGCCTACTATCTCCTTTGAAGAGGGCATGGCTGAAACAGTGCGGTGGTACAGGGAGAACCGTGCATGGTGGGAGCCACTTAAGAAGAGGGCACCTGTAGTAGAAGAGTCCTGGAAGGACTCTTGAAAAGAATGAAGAGCTTTTGAAAAGAATAAGGCGGATTTGAGGCGTTCCTTTGAACATGCAGAAGAGTGTCCTTCGGGTGTCGAGTGCCCTTCGAGTGTCAATGGCGGGTGACCTATTGTGAGAAAGGTACTTGTTACCGGAGCAGGTGGGCAGTTGGGGTTGGATGTCTGCGATGTACTGTCTGGAGAGATGCCCCCTGGCGCTGCAGTTGGCCGGTTGCCAGCAGCCAAGATGGGCAGGATCAGTGGATACGAGGTGATACGAGCTACGCATGATCTACTGGATATAACGGAGCGATCTGTGGTGATGGAGGCGGTTTCGACTATCCGTCCTGATGTCATTGTGCATGCAGCCGCATATACCAGGGTGGATGATTGCGAACATGATCAGGATATGGCATTTGCTGTTAACGCCGTAGGAACTAGGAACATTGCTGAAGCGGCGAGACGCTATGGCGCTTATGTCGCCTATGTATCGACGGATTATGTCTTTGATGGTGCCTCTGATCGACCTTATGTCGAGTGGGATATACCAAGTCCGATTTCAGTCTATGGAAGATCAAAGCTGGGAGGGGAGATGGAGCTTGATGGAGAATGGTCAGCAGTGAGAACATCATGGCTCTGCGGAGCAAGGGGTGGTAATTTTGTAAAAGCCATTGTAGGGGCATACAGGGATGGTAAACCGCTCAAGGTGGTCAATGACCAGAGAGGATGCCCTACCGTAACAAGCGATTTGGCTGGTATGCTTGGCTGGATTGCCACTGAAAGACTTCCAGGGGTGTTCCATGTCACAAATCGCGGTGCTGCAAGCTGGTGGGATGTCGCTCGATTCATCGTTCAGGAGTTGGGTGGGGATCCGAATATAGTACAACCTATTACCACTACTGAACTCGACCCGCCTAGAGCCGCCCCAAGGCCACCAAACTCTGTGCTTGACAACATGGCACTTAGGACTGCTGATATGGATTATATGCCAGACTGGCAAGACGGCATCGCAAGATTGATCAGGGCGCTTGATGAGACATAATCCTGTTCCGGCTACAACTGTTTCCGTCAAGACAGTACTTCCAGGAGAGGGGGCAACTATTGCTGTCATCGGAGCAGGGTATGTTGGTCTAACTACTGCAGCCTGCCTTTCGTATATCGGTCATAACGTAACCTGTGGAGATATAGACGAGTCAAGGGTGGCGAGCTTGAATGCAGGCGATATACCAATTTATGAAGAGGGTCTGGCAGAGATTGTTAAAGACGGATTTGCCTCAGGCAGGTTGCACTTTGTCGTCGGGGCATCCCGAGCGGTAAGGGATGCCGAGTTCATCTTTCTCTGCCTGCCTACTCCCAGACGGGACGATGGGGCACCTGATATGTCATTTATATCTGCGGTTGCCACCGAGATAGGGCCACTTATCAGAGATGGTTCCATCGTGGTGAATAAATCGACTGTTCCGGTAGGCTCTGCCGTTGCTGTGGAGCGCATGATAGGGCGTAGCGATATATCGGTGGTATCCAATCCAGAGTTTTTGCGCGAAGGTACTGCTGTGAACGACTTTTTGCATCCTGATCGTATAGTCATTGGTGCCGATGACGAGCAGGCTGCAGTGAGGGTGAGTTCATTGTTCAGGACATTGGGAGCTTCAGTAATGATTACGGATGCCATTACTGCCGAGACGGTAAAATACGCGGCAAATGCCTACCTGGCCATGAAGGTCAGCTTTGCCAACTCGATTGCTGAGTTGTGTGAGGTATTTGGTGCGGATGTAAAAGATGTTCTTCTCGGTATAGCCTACGATCACCGTATCGGATTTGAGTATCTGAAGCCCGGACCCGGATGGGGAGGTTCGTGCCTGCCTAAGGATACGGCCGCTCTACTAAATGCGGCGATAGCAGCCTCGCCATATCCGCCCTCAAGTCTACTAGGTGGCCATGAGCAACCCGACCATCACCGCAAAGAGATAGCAGCCTCGCCATATCCACCCTTGAGTTCACCCGGTAAGTCCTCTACTGATTCAGATAATATGCCATTGGAGTATTCATATAATAGACCATTGGAGTACGATGTATCTTTGTTGGAGGCGATCATCAAGGTAAACGACAGTCATGAGAAGTGGGTCATTCACAAGGCGCTGTCGTTGATCGGAGATGGTGGAGGATCGGTTGCTATGTGGGGTATTGCCTTCAAGGCGGGCACTGACGACATGAGAGATTCTCCTGCCCTCGTGCTGGCTTCAGAATTGGCGGCACAGGGAGTGTCTCTCAGGGTATATGATCCTACTCTTTGCAGCGATACTACATTACTTCCCAAAGGGACTGTAGTCTGTACCGACATGTATTCTGCATGTGTGGGGGTATCGTTGCTTTGCATTATGACCGAGTGGGAAGAGTTTCGTTGGGCAGAGTTTGCAAAGGTCATGGAAGTGATGGCTACTCCGAAGATACTGGATGCCAGAAACCTACTGGATGCCTCTGCGGTAAGGAGAATGGGCTTTATTTACCAGGGAATCGGCCGAAAATGAGCTCCAGAGCGCTTGTCACTGGAGGAGCTGGCTTCATCGGGTCGCATCTGTGTGCCAAGCTATTGGAGGATGAGTGGTCGGTCGTGTGTGTGGATGATCTGTCTACGGGTAGCAGTTCCAACGTAAGCCATCTGGAACATATCGGAGGGGATAGCTTTCTCCCGATAATTTCCGACCTATCGAAACCCGAGTGGATCTCGACAGCAGGTAGATATGACTACGATATAGTCTATCATCTGGCGAGTGCGGCCTCTCCACCTGACTACCTGGCAATGCCGCTCGAGACATTATCGGTGGGTAGTACCGGGACGTTGCTGTCGCTTGAGTTTGCATATGAGCATGAAGCTCGCTTTGTCTATACCTCTACAAGTGAGGTATATGGCGATCCCCTGATACATCCCCAGGTGGAGAGCTATTGGGGAAACGTGAACCCAGTGGGACCAAGGTCGGTCTATGACGAGGCCAAGCGCTTTTCAGAGGCATTGACTATGGCACGCCACCGTAAGCTGGGACAGAATGTCGGCATAGCACGCCTCTTCAATACTTACGGTCCGAGGATGCGACCCGGAGATGGAAGAGTCCTTTCCAACTTTGTTGTCCAGGCCCTGACTGGGAAACCGCTTACCGTCTACGGTGACGGCAGTCAGACTCGCAGTCCATGCTATGTATCCGATATGGTAGATGGATTGCTTTCCCTGGGCAGGTCCGATATGACTGGTCCGGTAAACCTGGGCAACCCGCAAGAGGCAACGGTACTGGAATTGGCTCATATGGTCATTGAGATAATCGGTTCTGAGTCATCGGTAGAGTTCCTTCCCTTACCGGAGGACGATCCAAAGAGGCGTTGCCCGGACATCAGCCTTGCCAGAGAGCGACTTGGATGGCAGCCCTTGGTAGATCTACATACCGGGCTTGAAATGTTTATCGACTGGATGAAGGGAAATCTTGATGGAGAATAGTTACAAGCGTCTTTCAGTTCTGGTTCCTGTCTACAACGAACGTGCTACGATAGGTGAGGTATTGCGCAGGGTAAAGGCGGTAGATATACCGTTAGAGCTTGAGGTAATTGTAGTCGATGATGGGTCGACCGATGGAACTGCCTCTATACTGAAGGCGTTATCTGATTCTACGGTAAAGGTCATCCATCACCCTACCAATAGAGGGAAGGGTGCAGCGTTAAGTACTGCCATCGAGGCGGCAACCGGAGATCTACTACTCGTACAGGATGCCGATCTTGAATACGATCCGGACGACTGGCATGCTTTGTTGAATCCAGTCATGCAGGGCAAAGCCAGCGTGGTCTATGGCAGCAGGTTCACCGGACCTAGAAAGAATATGTTTCCCTCGCATTGGATAGGCAATCGCGTTCTGACCCTTATGACCAATATATTGTACAGATCGACACTTTCGGATATGGAAACCTGCTACAAACTTATTTGCAGGGATGCATTGGATGGCATAAGGATCGAGTCGAAGGGCTTTGACGTGGAACCAGAAATTACCGCCAAATTGCTCAGGCGGGGTATAAGGATTTACGAGGTACCTATATCTTATAGCGGCAGGGAGATGAGCGAGGGAAAGAAGATACGCTGGTATGATGGAGTTAAGGCATTGGTTGCCTTGGTGAAGTACAGATTTGAACCCCTTTGATCCGGCTGTCTTAATATGCCTTGTTCAATATCGGCAGTAATAGTGAACCACAATGGTGGCGAGTTGCTCAGGGATTGCCTGAACGATCTTATTGCAGAGCGGGTGGACGAGATAATCGTCGTAGATAACGCTTCGGCTGACGGCTCTGCCGAACTACTGGAAGCATCGATTCTGATGGCGGGAGTTAGGGTGTTGCAAGTGGGGCTTAATATCGGCTACGGGGCTGCAGCCAACAGGGGGATTGCTGCATGTAATGCGCCTAGAATAATTGTCTGTAATCCTGACTTGCGGGTACACAGAGGGTCAATAGATATTCTGTCTGCTGCTCTTGAGAGTGACCCCACACTTGGAGTAGTGGGGCCTTGCATTTTAGAGCCAGACGGATCTGTATACCCATCTGCCAGGAGGTTCCCGTCTCTTATAGATGCAGGAATGCATGCCATATTGGGGATGTTCTTTCCTGATAATAAGTTTACAAGGAACTACAGAATGCAAGATGGAGAGAGAATGCAAGATGGGGAGAGTTTGGAGCATAGCTCACCCAGAGAGGTGGATTGGGTCTCGGGTGCCTTTTTCATGGCGAGAAGAGAGGCCATTGAGGAGATAGGAGGGTTCGATGAGGGGTACTTCATGTATGGTGAGGATGTAGATTTGTGCTGGCGTATCCATCAGGCAGGTTATGGGGTGGCGTATATACCAGAGGCCGTAGTAACCCATGAGCGGGCATATTCCACGAAAAAGCATCCGTATCGTATGTTGATCGAGCATCATCGTTCTACGATTAGATTTGCTTCCAGGAGATATGGTGGATTCAGCTTTGCGTTACTGGCTGCACCGATGGCAATTTTGCTGGCGGTTCGAGCCGCTATTGCACTCATTCAGCAAGTGGCAGAGGATCTGAGGGCGTATTTCACGTAGTGGGCCGCCTGCTGGACGCAACTGGCTATCGGAGCTGAACTCGGGGTGTTGGAGAGGTTGCATTTTACGCAGTGGGCCGCTTGCTGGACGCAACGTCCAATCCTGTAGTAAGATAAAGCTCCGGTATGGACAGAAGAGAGATAGCAAGGCAAGTTGCACGTGCAGCATCGACAGGTGGAAGCAAGTCTTACAGGGAAAGACCCTCTATGAACTGGTATGCCAGCATTGTACTGATAGTAGTGCTTGGTTTGCTATCTATTATATATTCGCGTTACGAGCTGACCCATGCCACCAAGGCCGCAAGTACATCAGGTAAGACTACTTATGCTGCCTTCTCCTTTGATGTATGTGGTACCCAGTTGCCCAATCTGCCCAAGGCTCCGGCATCAGCTCATGCAATACTGACGACCAATGACCATGGTGTTATACATATTCCGCCAACTGCATCTAAAAGCGGAAAGAATACTTTGGGGTATTTCGTCAAGTCGTACCCAGGCATGGAGCTGACATCAAGTGTGATCAGATACCCCGGTAAATCGGCATACCATAATGGCGAGCACTGCGCCAAGGGAACTCCGGATGCCGGAAAAGTTGGAGTGGTCAAGGTGGAGACGTGGTCAAGTTTCAAAGTTACAACAGGTACTTCCGTTTCAGGTAATCCCAGCTCGGTGACTCTTACCAATGGCATGGAAGTCACTATGGCATTCCTGCCCAGTCACGCTTCAGTTCCGAGGCCTTCATCAAGTACGGTTAGCCAGATGCTCACAGACATGTCAGGAGTGAAGCCGACCAGTGGTACACCGACCAATGCGCCGACCGGCAGCATACCGACCAATGCGCCGACCGGCAGCATACCGACCAGTAGTACACCGACCAGTACACCGACCAGTGGTACACCAGCACCATCTCTATCACACCCCAATATACCGTCCAAGTCTACGGCAACGCCATCGACCGCCAAGACATCGGGTACTACCACAGGTACCGGCTCGGCTAAGCCTTGACAGAACGGTCAGGTCGATCAACGGTTTTATCTGGCGTATGGTAGACCAGTGATAGCGGTACTCCTTGTAGGTGGCGAGGGGACAAGGTTGCGACCACTTACCTACCACTTTCCCAAACAGATTCTTCCTGTAGCTGGCCTGCCTATGATTGAGCGCGTATTAAAGCAGTTTGCTGCGTATCCGGCGGATAACAGATTGTCCAATCCGGATGACGTGGTAGGAGGGAGAGAGATTCCGCAAAACACCGACGTTACCTTTCAGGAGTGCGTACTGTCTCTTGGCTATAAGCCAGAACGATTTGTGCAGACTTATCCTGACGGGCTGATTGATGGCTTGAGAGTATCTTATGCTGTAGAACCCGAGCCACTCGGTACGGGAGGAGCAGTTCGATTTGCTGCTGAGCACGTAGGAGTGACAGAAACTTTTGTGGTGATGAATGGAGATGTGCTTGCCGATATATCTGTGTACGATCTGGTACGAGTTCATTTTTACAACCGTAGACATGGAGCGTTGGCTACGATAGGCTTGGTGGAGGTAGATGATCCATCACGCTATGGTGTTGTTGATATGGATGCTTCCGGACAGGTGAGGCAATTTGTAGAGAAGCCCAGTCCAGATGAGGCACCCTCCAATCTAATCAATGGCGGAATATATGTATTGGAGCCTCAGGTGCTTGATCTGATACCGGTGAATCAGATGGTATCCATCGAACGTGAGGTATTCCCCGAGCTTGTAGCTGCCGGCTCTCTTTATGCGACCAGAATGGAGGGGTATTGGCTTGATACTGGCACCCCCCAATCGTATATTCAGGCAAATATGGACTATTTGGAGAGATACATGAAGCTGTCGGATCCTCCTGTTGCCGGTGCCAATCAGATTGCAGAGGGTGTATGGGCAGTAGGACACCCTATCGTGAGAGGGTCAGTATTGCCTCCATCGTTGGTAATGAACGGTTCGCTGATAGAATACGGAGCAGTAGTCTCCCATTCTGTAATAGGTGAGAATTGCATTATAGGTAGTGGTTGTAGGGTCGACAGGTCGGTCGTGATGGGCGGAGTCAGGATGATGCAGGATTCAGCCTTGGAAGATTCAGTACTTGCGGCTATGGTAGAGGTTGGGGAAGGCGCACAGATTGTGCAGGGCAGTGTAGTAGGGGAGGGATACGTAGTTACATCTGGCTCGGTACTGTCAGATGTTCGGCTTCCGATCAATGATCAATAGGAGTATGAAATGAAAGTAATGGTAACCGGTGGTGCTGGTTTTATAGGCTCATCCCTCGTGGACAGACTTATATCTGAGGGACATACGGTCGATGCAGTGGATGACCTATCCTCTGGAACGTTAACAAATCTGGCCAGCGCCAGATTGGAGGGAGCATCAAAATTCAGTTTTCATCAGATGGATATACGCTCTCCAGAGTTGATAGATTTTATTGCGCAGAAGAGGCCCGAGGTAATTTTTCATCTGGCAGCTCAAGCGAATGTTCGTCACTCTGTCGAGCGTCCTGTGTTTGATGCCGATGTAAATATACTGGGCACCTTGCGGCTTCTTGAAGGTGCCAGATGTGCCGGCACTATTAGGATAGTATTTGCAGCATCGGGTGGAACGTTATATGGCGAGCCGGATCCCTCCGAGCTTCCGATCAAAGAGTCATGTGCGCACCATCCGCTGTCACCTTACGGTGTATCCAAGAAGGCGGCTGTCGCTTACATGGAAGCATTCAAAAGTATGTACGGGTTGGACTACTGTGCGTTGGCGCTGGCCAATGTCTATGGTCCCCGTCAGGATCCGAATGGTGAGGCGGGCGTAATAGCTATCTTTGCAGAGCGTCTACTCAAGAATCAGCAGGTGATCATCTATGGAGATGGTGAGCAGACCAGGGATTTTGTATTCGTAGACGATGTAGTGGATGCATTTATCAAAGCAGGAGCAGTAGGAGGAGGAAGGATAGTAAACATAGGAACCGGACAGGAGATAAGCGTCAATGAACTTGCCTCTATTATGATACGTGCTATAGGTACTGATATTTCGCCTGTACATGCTCAAGAGAGGATGGGCGAGCTACGGCGTAACTCTCTTGATCCCAGCTTGGCCGGTACTGTTCTTGACTGGAGTCCATGGACAAAGCTGGAAAACGG
>JAMCPC010000060.1:3021-9261 GCA_023379725.1 Actinomycetota bacterium | reverse complement strand
ATAGCAAGCAGTCTATTACCATGTTGGCTGACAGGATTCTTGCAGTGCCGGTGGATTCTGAAGGGGAGCGCAGGTCAAAGACAGGCATACTTATTCCCGCTACAGCAGAGCTTTCACGCCGCCTCGCGTGGGCAGACGTTTCCGTTGTGGGTCCTCATGTGAGGTCGGTGAGGCCAGGAGACAAGGTGCTGTATAATCCAGAGGATCGTTTCGAGGTAGAAGTGCAGGGAGAGCAGTATGTCATCCTTCGTGAGAGAGACATCCATGCGGTTGCATCCAGCCATGCTGACAACGACACCGGATTGTACCTATAATTGGATCTATGTCCCAATCTGATTCTCCTCAAATTAATTTTATTGCCACCGATACTGCTCTATCTGGTTCTGGTGTTCCATCTGGTCGTGGGTCAACTGAGCATATATCAACTGAGCGCATATATGAAGCCACCCCAATCGACTTTGACGACAGTGAGCTGGACGTGGTGAAATTCGACAGTAACGGATTGGTACCTGCTGTCATACAGGATATCGGTGATGGTACTGTTCTGATGCTTGGTTATATGAATCGTGAGTCTTTAAGGCGTACGTTGACCAGTGGTAGGACGTGTTTCTGGAGCAGGAGTAGGCAGGAGTATTGGGTAAAGGGGGAGACATCGGGGGATCGTCAGTGGGTCCGTGAGGTGCGTTACGATTGTGATGGAGATACCCTACTTGTCCTGGTCGACCAGGAGGGAAAGGGCGCCTGTCACACAGGGGAGCGTAGCTGCTTTTATAGGTCGTTCGGTCGAAAGTAGTAATATGTTCGGTCGAAAGTAGCAGCACACGAAAGTAGGTTCTACCATATTTCAGGCGAGAGTGTCCCGTCCATAAGGGCGGGAGGTTCACTTTGCGGATGCCTGGTAAAATGGTTAGGCGAGAAGGAGGGGTTTGGAGAGGTATGGGTAAGCGGGGAGGTTCACTTTGCGGATGCCTGGTAAAATGGGTTAGTGCCAGCATTGTGATTGGTCACATCTGCCACACGTCTAATCTCCGGTACCGCGTTCTTGATGGCTACCTCTATTCCCTGGGATAAGGTGACAGAGGCAAGACCGCATCCCTGACAGCCTCCCATCATCCTCACATAGGCTACCCCGTCACCGACGGCCACCAACTCTGCATAACCCCCATGGCTGGCTATAGCACGATTGATATCTTCATCGATGACTTCTAGAATCCTCTGTGCGACAGGAGAGGAAAAATCACCCTCCACTACACCTTCGGGTAATCCGTTGTCGCCTGCAGGTGTGTTGGGATTGATCATTACAAGACCGCCTTCCCCATCATCTGACCATTCCAACCTGGATCCCCTGATGAGTTCGACGCTGGGTGCAGGGATAACTACAGGGACACCTGATGAACCGTCACTACTGATCAATACATCTGATGGGCTGGCATCCTCCATACTCTGGAAATACAGATCGTAGTCGTATGCGTTACCGCGGCTCCCTATAATCTCTATCCACAGAGCCAGACTGTCTGCATCATTTTCTGCGTTTCTGGCCTCCTGTACCATTTTCATTGCTTCATCGGTTATTGTTAATAATTGATCTACCATATAAGAAAGTATACAGTTAATGGCAAGGATATTAATCATCGTCCCATCGGAGAGCTACAGAGTGGCATCGTTCGTCAATGCCGCTGCTGCACTGAATGTAGATGTGGTGGTGGCATGCGACTCCGTAACCCCAGCTATCGAGCTATCCTCGCCAGATGAACTCTCGCCAGGTGTCCTGAATGTATCTCTGGACGATCTTGAGGCGTCCACTGAACAGATCGTCAAGATGGACAACATACTACCGCTTGATGCCATAGTCGCAATCGACGACAAGGGGGTAGAATTGGCTGCTTGTGCAACTACGGCATTAGGGCTGAATGGCAATAAGTTGGAATCAGCTACTCGCACACTGCATAAGGACATTCTGCGAGAAGTGCTGAGTGGAACTGAGGTACCACAGCCGATTTATCGTATTCTCTCTAATAATCCATCATTACACGATATTACTAGTGCTGTCAATACAGTTGGGTTACCCTGTGTGGTGAAAGCCACTAGCCTGTCAGGCAGTCAGGGGATTATACGAGCAAATTTACCGTCGGAAGTGGGCGAGGCTGTAGAGAGGGTAAGGAACATACAGATTGCTGAGGGACGACCCGATGACGCTATATTGATAGAGAGTTATGTAGATGGCCCTGAAATAGCTGTAGAGGGACTACTAAAAGATGGCAAGTTAACCGTACTGGCCATCTTCGACAAACCCATACCGCTGGTAGGCCCATTTTTCGAAGAGAGCATGTACGTCACACCTTCTGTGCACCACAGTTCGTTGCTGCGGTCTGCAATAGATACCACCCGCCGATCGGTTGAAGCCTTACAGTTGACAGAAGGACCTATTCACGCAGAGATACGTTTAGAGGGTGCAAGGGCATATCTTATAGAGGTAGCATCGCGCACTATAGGTGGCCGATGTTCTGGCATGCTTCAGTTCGATAACGGGAGATCACTGGAAGAAATCGTCATAGCGTCATCATTGGGGATGGGGCTTCCTGCTTCCGGTGGTGTTGCACGGGCCGCGAATAAGATGGGAGTACCAGTGGCGCGGATGGGGCTTCCTGCTTCCGGTGGTGTTGCACGGGAGGGTACCGCAGGGGGCACAATATCCAGCGCATTACGAAAGTCTTTGCGCCTTATGCCGGGGTATTCGGGAGTATGGATGATATCAGCTCCAAAGAAGGGGATCATAAAAGTCATAGAAGGATTAGATGAAGCCAGACAAGTAGAATCTGTTACCAGCATAGAGATCACTGCATTCCCGGGATCGGAGGTAGCACCGGTTCCAGACGGGAACAGGTATATAGGGTTTATTTTTGCCAGGAACAATAGTCGCACAGAGCTGATCGATGCGCTACACAGGGCTGCTTCTATGATTTATCCAGTTATAGAACCGACCATAAGCATCAAGTGACGTTCCAATTGGATGACCCTGCTGCTTCTATGATCCGTCCAGTCATAGAACCGACCTGAACGCATAGATGTCTCGTTCCTATGGATGATCGAATAAGGCCAGCACATCCAACTTAAGCTGTACCGCATCAGAGACGATTACCCCACCCGACTCAAGTATCGGGCTGAACTCCAACCCCAGTTCTTTGCGACTTACGGTTGCGCGTGCATGAAGCAGTATGCGTGTTAAATCAATCTCACCCTTGCCTGTCGTGCCTACAGATGGCTTTGTTACAGTTCCGGTATTGATCGTGTCTTCTGTGTTGATTGTGCTGTATGTTACCTCAAATGTAACGTTTCTTACTATGTCTCGGATGGTCAATTCGACCTCCAGGATGTATCCAGATTCACTTTGAGAGGTAACTGCTCCCTTCAGGGACATCTGTGGCCATCTAGCCGTATCAAGGAATTCATTGGACTTGATAAAAACATCCCTGGGGTGGTCGCCTGTTTGCATGGAAGCTACATCTACATAAGCATCCAGTGACGTTCCAATTGGATGGCCACTGTAAATTATCTGTCCATAGAACTTGTCAAAGCGTGCTTTAACTGTCGATACGAGCAGATGCTTTACCGAGAAGCCTATGTAACTACCTGCAGGATCTACTATCCATGTTCCTGAAGGTAGCTGTGATAAATCATTTATCCGGCTCTGCTCGCTGGTGTGCTGTTTATCCATCTTAGGGGTATATCTTTCCGGTATATAGCTGAAAAGTCAAATCGTAATGTAGCAGAGAGTAAGACAATTGCCACATAGAGATGATATTTAGGGATAGATAACAGGATATTCGAAAAAATTGTTTGTACATTGCCATAAGGTATCTATTTTGTGAACTCATTGTTTTACTGGAGTACATTAGCAAGGTGTATGGGTAGCTGGGGGGTACATAGGCAATTGGTGGTCTCGAGGGCGGCCGTGCTCTCGTGCTCGAGGGCGGTGTATGGGTAGCTGGGGGGTACATGAGTAGCTGGTGGTTGTCTACTTCTCGTACCACGATGATAACCCGAAGTGTGTAGGCAGCCGGTGGGTCACGTTTATATTGCTACGGATGGGTCATTTTTAGTCTGCTGCTAACGCCTTCGGTTCGGGTCGTGTGCGGCGTGGCTCAAGGTGGCGTGGCTCAAGGCATCGAGCTCGCTCCAGGTCAAGTAAGGCACTCTTGGTCTCAAGCCCGCCGGCATAGCCAGTGAGGCTACCTTTCGCTCCGATGACTCGGTGGCAGGGTACGATGATCGGGATCGGGTTGCGCGCGTTGGCCAGCCCAACTGCCCGCGCCGCTCGGGGTTGGCCGATCTGGTGGGCGATCTCACCATAGGAACGGGTCTCTCCGTAGGGGATCTCGCACAGCGCGTCCCACACCCGTTGCTGGAAATCGGTGCCACCTGGAGCGATAGCGACGTCGAAACCAGTGCGTTCACCAGCGAAGTATTCCTCAATCTGGGCGACAACATCGGGGAACGCTCTCTTATCCTCGACCCAGCGGTTGCGCTCAGAAGGTGGATGGGTCGCAGTTTCCATCACCAGATTGGTGAGGCAGTCACCCTGGCCGGCCAAGGTGAGCAGGCCGATGGGGCTGTTGATGCTCCGATAGAGGGTAAGGCTGGTCAGGGACATGGTGGTTCCTCCGCTGGTCAGCGGTTGATCGGCCAGTGGTTGATCGGGTGGTCCTGGGTGGCCCACAGATACTGGACTGCATAGGAGCGCCACGGCTGCCACCGCTGGCTGTGGGCGGCGAGGGTGGCCGGGGTGGTGGGCAGCCCGAGCGCCGCTGCTGCGGCAGTCGGATAGAACACGACGTTGTGGGCCAGAGGCGAGCGGGCAGGGCAGCTCGGTCGGCAGTAGATCCTCGTCGTCGAGACAGCCGTTACGAACCATCCGTCGAAGCGGGCGTCTTTGGATTGCACTGCCCGGTAGCAGCGCTCAAAGTCCTCGTGCACTCTTTCCAGTCTACCACCTGGCACCGTGGTCGGCTGGCGGAATTGCGACATCACAGTGAAGGCGCTGGCAGGTGAGTATTCCAGCAACTCTTTACCAGTCCGCTTCGATGGTAGTGGATGAGCCACACTTGTTCTTGTAGTTGGAGAATCCGACCATGAGAAGAAGGAGTGAGCAGTGTGTAAGAAAGGAATCCGGGGCGCCACATAGAAGTGGCCAAGATCGAATCGGACTGTCCATGGTCGACTAGGTTGGCCTGAATTTTACGAAATACCGTTAAATGTTCGCATCGGTTGTTGAAACGGCCTAAAGTCTGATAAGTGGAGACATGGCTGATAGCAGTTGGAATAGTAGTTGGGATATTACTTGGTTATCCCATGGAGATATTAGTGGAGAGAGTGCCCGGAAGGGAGAGTCTCTCTCCACCCTGGATCGTTTGCGCACAATGCGGTACGGGGAATAACAGCCTATGGTCACTTACTCCACTTGGTATCGTTCACCACTTGAGAGAGTGTGGCAACTGTGGTGCTTCACGTGCTTACCCGTTTAGGCCTCTCATCATGGCAGCGGTTACCGCAGTTGTATTTGCAGGTAACGTTGTAAGATTTGGCGCGCACGCAGACTTGGCGGCCTATGATTTGCTGGCTGTTGGTCTGATAGTCTTAAGTGTGATTGATCTGGAACGTATGATAGTTCCGGTGTTGGTATTTTATCCCACTCTCTTTAGTTTTTCTGCTCTGGTGATTGCCTCCTCTTTGTTGGATAACCGGTTATCGCATTTCTGGGTAGCGATCATTGCAGGTGTGGTATGTTTTCTGATATTCTTGGCTATCCATATCATAGTGCCTCAGGGCATGGGATTTGGTGATGTCCGGCTGGCTGGATTATTGGGTATTGCGACTGGGTGGATAAGTGCTCAAGTGGTGTTGGTAGGGTTTGTCGTGGCCTTTGGTCTGGGCGCATTCATTGGCATCCTACTCATGCTGGTCAAAAATTATGGCTCAAAGTCACGACTTCCCTTTGCTCCATTTTTGGTTGCTGGGACGTTTGTTGCGCTTATGTGGGGCATACCCATTGCAAGAGTCTGGTTGCATTTTCATTATTGACGAGTAGGTGGCCAATCTGTCCCTCTGCCCCAAAGTTGTTTGCGCTAAATCCGTAAAACTCCATTCCACCCATCGGTCATATACCGGTGTCTTCGGAGGCGGTCTCAGCTATTTCTAGAGCCGTTGCTGGAGTTTTGGCAACGGCAACGGCAACGGCAGCGG
>JAMCPC010000060.1:0-2789 GCA_023379725.1 Actinomycetota bacterium | reverse complement strand
ACCAACTTGCCAGAAGGCGGCTTGGTTATGGTAGGGGGCCGAGGATGCGTATAGAGGCTGATGAGGTGACTATTTTGGCTGGAGTAAGACATGGCAGGACTCTGGGCTCGCCGGTGGCTATAGAGATAGCCAACAGTGAATGGGAGGTCAAGTGGAAAGAGGAGATGTCTCCCGATCCGGGAAAGCCATCAAAAGTACTTACCACCCCGAGGCCGGGGCATGCAGATTTAGCGGGTATGCAGAAGTACGGTCTCGGTGATGCAAGAGACGTTCTGGAGCGGGCATCTGCTCGTGAGACTGCTGCCAGGGTGGCTGCTGGTTCTCTTGCCAAGGCTCTACTCTCTGAAATAGGTGTGTATGTGGTAAGTCACACTATACAAATGGGTGACGAGCGTTCCGATGCACAGTTGCGTCCTATGCCTGAAGATATCGATAGGGTAGATGCCTCTTCGGTGAGATGTCTGGATAAAGATGCTGAGCAAAGAATGATCAGTGCCATAAAAGCGGCTGCGAAGGAGGGAGATTCTCTCGGTGGAGTGTCGGAGATTATAGCCTATGGGGTACCAGTCGGGTTAGGTAGCCACGTGCATTGGGATCGTAAGTTGGATGGTCTATTGGCTCAGGCTATATGCTCTATACACGCGGTCAAGGCAGTGGAGATTGGGGATGGATTCAGCAATGCGAGTCTGCGGGGATCACAGGCGCACGATGCAATTTATTTTGAAGATGGTGGTATTTCTGGGCGGGGCTCCTCAGGTTCCCCAAGCAGTCCAGGTAGCTCCGCCAACTCAGGTAGCTCCGGGGGATACAAAAGGAGAACATCTCGAGCCGGTGGGATAGAGGGAGGTATCTCTATTGGGGGAGATATCATTGTGCGTGCCTATATGAAGCCGTTGGCCACATTGAACAGGCCGGTCATAGAGACTGTGGATCTTGCTACAGGGGAGCGAGCACTATCGTTCAAAGAGCGTACCGATACTACGGCTGTACCGGCTATGGGTGTGGTAGCAGAGGCAATGGTTGCTCTTACGCTTGCCTCAGAGGCATTGAGAAAGTATGGTGGAGACTCACTCGCTGAATTCAAGGCCAATCATAATAACAGCATTGAGGCCCTACAGACACTTTTTGTCTAGTGTAATGTCTCGCAAATAGCGTGACGTTATCCGGCAAGTCAGGGGTGTCATCTGACAAGGCCGAGGACGAAGGCGTAGCTGGAGCTACGTTTAGGACAAGAACGCCGCCAGGGGCGTCATCTGGCTGGCGGGAACCCATGGTTATTTGCGAGACACTACACTAGTATCTATGTGTGCAGCGTTGCCCGATTCCAATATACAGAAAATACTCTTGATAGGTATGCCGGGGGTAGGCAAGTCATCAGTAGGTCTGCTCGTGGCCAGGAAACTCCAATGGGATTTTGTAGATATCGATGGCAAGATAGAGCAAGAGGCGGGAATAAGCATTGCAGAGATGTTTGCATCCCCCAGCTACGGGGAAGCCAGGTTTCGAGATCTTGAGCGTGAAATGATAGCCGAGCTAATGGGCTTACCAGGGTCGCTTGTCTGTGCAACAGGTGGAGGAGCGGTAGAGAGCGAGAACGTAAGAGAATTACTTAGGGCTCCAGAAGTGCTGGCAGTGTGGCTCCTAGCTGATTTGGATGTACTTTTGACCAGGGCAGAGGAGAGCAATGACAGACCGTTGCTACTGCCTGATCCCCGCCGAGCAATGGAGACATTGCTGGACAGGCGTATGCCCCTTTACAGAAGCATTGCTGATGTCACAATAGATACTGGTACGGTCGGTATAGAAGAGGCTGCAGATAGCGTGATATACGCGTTTAGCCAATACCGGCCAAGCTATGCGCCAGATCACTTCTGCTAGTACAGTGTTCCGTAAATAACCATGGGCTTCCGCCAGCCAGATGACGCGTTCTCTGGTCGCGCTACACCGTTCCTCGAAGTATCAGCAAATATCTCACTGACCTTAGGACCACACGTCCGTGATCCATTTCGAGCGACTGGTACTCCAGCCGTGCAGCCTTGAGAAGAAGATGTATTCATCCACCTACCTCAATAAGTGTCAAGGCTGCTTCCCGATCAAAGGCGGTCACTGCCTCGTTCTGTAAATCAGAACGAGCGGTCTTCCTCTCCCCTCCTTTGGTCTTTTTACCTCCGGCTCGGGCACACCCCCGCGAACTGCGGGTGTTTTTGTCCGGTTCCCACCCAAAGGGTCTAACGGGAATCTTGGACCAATCGACCGGCGTCCCAGTCGATATCTGTGCAAGTATGCACATACAGGCAAGCTCCGCCAGAGCCTGTAGATTCTTTGCCGCATTCAGATCACGGTCGATTGTGAGACCACAGTTGTCACAGCAAAATATACGAGCTGAACGAGAGAGATTTACTTTCTTCGTCTTACATTTTGAACAGGTCTTGGATGACCCATACCACCAGGCGGCCAACCAAAGCTGTGACCCATACCAAGAGTGCTTATATCCAAGCTCACGGCGATACTCTGCCATGGTTGCGTCATGTTGAACTCGGTTGAAAGCTCGTTTCCCATGACCCTTTCTTCCCATCTGCTCTACTTTTAAGTCTTCTACGACATTGACGGCATTGGTCGTTGCTGCATGGTAACTCGCCTTATGGATGGTATCTTTACGAATACGAACAGCCCTGGCATATGACTTCTGTAACCTTGTCTGGTTCTCTCTAGCTCTTATGGAGCGATCTTTCCAGTGACACGTTCCACTTATGTGTGTGCCATCTGGATTGTAACACTTGGGGCTTGCT
>JAMCPC010000059.1 GCA_023379725.1 Actinomycetota bacterium | reverse complement strand
ATAGCCACATATGGATTCATACCCTGATACCTGACGCTATTACCCTTGCGGCAGGAATACTCCTGCTATGGGCGTTTATAAAGGGGCCGGATGTCCTGAAAGGGCTTATACTATTTGCTGTGATTACAATGGCAGCATCATTACGAGATCCCTTGCTGAGCACGACCACGCCTCAGTGGCTGGTCATACTTATGCCCGGTGCCGGCACCTACTACTATATGTTTCCTATGCTGGCCTGGATAGCAACTCTCATCTGGTATGTTTCACGTAGCGTGCCAGCCATATTGCCACTGGATACAACGCTGCCGGATACCGCGCAACCAAGCAGCCCAGAAGAGCATAGACCATCCACTGGGAATAACGCAGTATTACCTGATTCTCCGAATATAATCAACTCTAAATCCAGGATAACCCCGAATCGTCATAATGCAGTATTGCCTGATTCTTCGGACGCAACCAATAGGGGGAAAAGCAACATAGGCAACAGCGCAACAGTGGTAGACAAGCCGATGCTGAAATTGAGCAGATGGAGATTGGTAGCATCCATTATCGGGGTGGTCATGTTGCTATCCCTATTCTTGCTCGGCATTCCGGGCGATTGGTCGTATCCTCCATACCTTCCATTATCATGGAGCGCAGCAGCAGCCAAGGTAGAGCACGTGAAACCAGGTACGAGAGTAACCATACCCATCAATCCGCAAGGATGGACAATGACGCTTGATGCCCATGGAACCAAGCCTGCATTACCCCACAGAAAGAGCAGGACCAGCGGTACGGGCAGTACAGGTCATTCAGGTGGTACAGGTAAGACCGTCATGACCAGCGGTACGGATAAAACAACTAGAAGCAATAGATGAACAGTCCCATAAAATACGCAAAGCGCATGCTTTTACGCGCTGGCCAGACACTTACCAGCCTTCGCCTTGCCAAGGACAGCGGAATACCATTATACCGAGTCATACCTCGTAAGGTTCTTTCACGGACACTGCGAATGCTTGATCGATATGGAGTCACTTTGCACCAAAGGTCTTATCCTGCCTGGATAGCCAAGTACGACACTATGGACAGTGATGCACGTAGCCAGCTATCAGAATATCTCTATCGACTTGGTGCTTCAGGTGAAGAGCTTCCACTCATCTCTATAATCATGCCTACCTACAATACCCCTGAGATGTATTTGGTACAGGCAATAGAGTCTGTGTTGGACCAGGTATATGAGGACTGGGAGCTCTGTATAGCAGACGATGCATCCACAAAGCCACATGTAAGAGAGATACTTGAACAGTATGGCTCAAAGGACAAAAGAATAAAGATTAGTTTCCGTGAGACGAACGGGCATATCTCAACAGCATCAAATACTGCTCTGGAGATGGCAACAGGTAAATACACAGCCCTCTTGGATCATGATGACACCATCTCTGCCTATGCACTGGCAGCAATCGCATTGGAGGTGCGTGACCACCCTGATGCAGCTCTAATATATTGTGACGAAGACAAGATAGACAGAAATGGAAGGCGGTTTCAGCCCTACTTCAAAGCAGACTTTGATCCTGAGCTTATACTCGGCCAAAATTACCTATCTCACTGTGTATTTGCGACAGAGGCAATAAGAGCTGCTGGCGGTTTCAGGATTGGATACGAGGGATCCCAGGATTGGGATCTGGCTCTTAGGGTAATAGAGCGAGCCGACTCGACACAGATACGCCACATTCCCCATGTGCTCTATCACTGGAGAGTGCACTCTGGCTCCACGGCCGGTAGCATGGCTGCAAAACCCTATGCCACAGATGCAGGTAAAAAAGCAGTGGAGGATCACTTGGAGAGAACCGGGCAAAAAGGTGAGGTAATTCCACTTCCACTCGTACTAGGCCAACGTGTTCGCTATGAGCTTCCCGATACCCTGCCGCTTGTATCTGTTATCATTCCCACAAGAGATGGCAGGCTGCTAAAGACCTGCGTCGATTCTCTCATACAAAAGACTTCTTATAACCACTTCGAGATCATCATAGTAGATAACGGAAGCGTGCAACCCAGTACCCTGATGTATCTTGACCGCTTGGCGAAATTCAATATCCGGCCTCACGTACAGGTAATTTGTATGGACATACCCTTCAACTACTCCACGTTGAACAATACAGGAGTGTCCCATGCAGACGGTGAACTCATCTGCCTTTTGAACGATGACATCGAGATTACCGACCCGGAGTGGCTCACAGAGATGGTACGCCAAGCAATACGCCCTGAAGTTGGCGCTGTTGGAGCAAAGTTGCTCTACCCAAACGGCAATTTACAACACGGAGGAGTTATTCTTGGGTTGTCCGGCGGGGGTGCCGCCGATCATGCTTCCAGGTATACCCCGTCATACAGCTCAGGATATTTCGGGCGAGCAGTTCTCACCCAGTCGTTCTCCGCAGTTACCGGAGCCTGCCTTGTTACCAAGCGTGAGCTATATAAAAAAGTAGGAGGTCTTGATGAAGATCACCTACCTGTATCATTCAACGATGTAGACTTCTGCCTACGCCTCAAAGACAAGGGGTATAGAATCATATGGGAACCAGCTGCCGTGCTTACCCATCATGAATCCACCAGCCGGGGCCATGATGACACCTTCAAAAAAGCGGCTCGAGTAAGGAGTGAGGTAGCCTGGATGCAACAACAATGGGGCACGCTCATACGCAATGACCCAGCATATAATCCCAACCTCTCTTTAGAGACAGCCGACTTCTCGTTGGGGTGGCCACCGAGAGTAGAGCCTGTGTGGGCAGTGCCAGCAACTTTATAACCGTTCCAACGTAATATCCTCCAAATCGCCTTTGTACTTTATCCGTTCCGTTTCCTGAGCATCAACGAATATCCTATTGCTTTAATATTCCGCTCTAACGATCCACCGTTCCAATATCGCTTACTAATTATTACCTAGATGTCCAGCACTGGGGCAATTTACTAGCCCATGGCTTTGCCTCTTCCAGTTGCGCTGCCAGCGACAGTAGAAGCCCCTCTTCAGCGGGCCGTCCGATGAATTGAATACCGACCGGTAGCCCTTCCGATGTCCAGTGCAGAGGCAGCGACATCGCTGGCTGGCCGGTCAAGTTGTATGTAGCGGTGAACGGGGTAAACCGTTTCTGTGCTTCAAAGTCCATTTCAGGGTGCTTGTCATTGCGAAAAAATCCTATTGGGGCAGGCAACTGTGCGAGTGTCGGAGTCATGACCACGTCAAAGGAGTAGGTAGATTCAATAGCCTGTCTTGCAGCTGCCTGCGCCGCACCAAATGCCGCTAGATACTCGGTAGCCGCCACCTGCCTGCCTCTCTCCCTCAGCCACCGGGTAAGTGCCCTCAGTCTGGGCTCATCGTGCGAGGCAACCGGAAGAGATGCCGCGCCGCTTGCCCAGATGATCTCAAAATAAGGTATGAGCTCTGCCGAAAAGGGCAGGGTACAATCCACTACCTCGTGGCCGAGTTCCTCTAAAAGTCGTGAAGACTCTTCCCATGCCATTTTGCACTCGGGATCGACCACGGCTTCTGGAACTACGGGATCGATATAGCGCCCGATCTTCAGCCTGCCTGGTAAGCGGTGAGTAAACGATAGGAAGGTCTCGTTGCCTGGAAGTGGCGGAGCCCACCACGGGTCACCGGGCATAGGGCCGGCCATCACATCAAGCAAGGCTGCAGCGTCAGCTACGTTACGTGCAAGAGGCCCATTTATGCCAAGGCCGTTCGTATCAGGAAAGACCGGACCGTTACTTATCCTTCCCCGAGAAGGCTTGAGTCCCACCAATCCACATACACTGGCCGGAATACGTATAGATCCCGCTCCATCATTTCCCTGAGCAACAGGAGCTAGACCAGCCGCAACCGCTACTGCAGCACCTCCGCTGGAGCCCCCTGCCGATTTTGAAGGATCGTAAGGAGTACGAGCAGGTGGAGCTACATCTGGTTCGGTATAGCAGGGGAGTCCAAACTCTGGCACGTTGGTCTTACCCAGACTGATCATACCGCCCTGCTTTATACGAGTAACCACGTGATCATCCACAGGTGATATAAAATCACGCATAACAACACTGCCAAACATTGTGGTGACTCCCGCTGTGAGGTTCAAATCCTTTATAGCTATTGGTACTCCATACAGTACAGGTAGGCCGTTTTGCAACGACAGATCGTTACGCGAATGGAGCAACTCCTCCTTTTCACGGGCTTCAGTTAGTGCTTTATCTGCTGTAACCGTTACAAACGCACCCAGCTCTTCGGAGAGCAAGTCTATGCGAGATAGGTAATGCTCCACGAGCTCTACGGGGCTTACCTCACGACGTGCAATAGCCTCTGCCTGCTCAAGGGCGGACATATCATGTAGTTGCATCGTCAAAAGACCTCCTTAACGGTA
>JAMCPC010000058.1 GCA_023379725.1 Actinomycetota bacterium | reverse complement strand
ACACCTTGGGCACCCATATCTTGATGCGCCGGACATATACCTTTGAAGCCGCACCAGTTACAAAGTGCCGAAGGGCGAGGGATAAAACTTCCTGTACTGCATGCCCTTGTTACAGCCGTCCATAGAGCAGAGACATTCTTGTGTAGAGCAGCTATTACCTGGTCCGAGGGGACTGCCGATATGACGCAGGGTTTTTGTAGGTACAGCAGTTGCACCTTCACGGGTCGAATCCCAAGTACTCTCTCGCAGAGTAGCGCATACAGGTTTACACCACTAAATCTTGCCTTCTCGTAACCACTTGCCGGAGCACGCCCGGTCTTATAGTCTGTGACGATGAAATTACCATTATCGTCCATATCCAGGCGGTCTATAATTCCCCTCAATATAGTACCCCCCACCTCTGCCTCCAGGGATATTTCAGTTCCAACTGTGTGGATTTCATTAGGGTCTTCCAGGCGAAAATAGCCATCAATCAATGAGTATGCTTTTTTAAGAAGAGCTTGCAACTCTGTATCATCAAGCGACAGACCTATGAGATCTTCGTCGTCCTCTCTCATTTTAATAAGCTCAGAGGATGCATATTGGTATGCCAGCTCTGTAGATCGTTTGCCTTCAGGTAGATCAAAGAAGAGCCTTTGCAGCGCTCGGTGCACCAGAGTTCCCTGTACGGCAGGGATAGAAGGTGGCTCTTCCAGCTGGTCTATATATGAGAATTTGAATGCAAGAGGGCAGTTCTTGAATGAGGATATCTTTGAAGGAGAGAGGGTCGAGGGAGGGAGGATAGCTGGCACATCTGCTGGTTGTTCATCGATTACGCGCAGGTCGATTCGAGAACTCAATTGTTACGAGCAACCTGCTATAGGTGTCTTCGAGCCCGCATACTCCTCGAACTGAGAGAGCAGGCCACAGACAGTTGCCTTTGCTACAAGCCATTTCCCGTTTGAGTATACGGCGTAGCCGGCACCAGAAGAAATGAGAACTGAACCGGTTGGAGAGAGTATCGAGTATCCAACCTTTGCACATGGATAGATGAGAGCTGCGTTGGCGCACTGTGATTTGGTGTATGGGGTAATGGTACTTACCCTGGCGCCACCGGCATCTTTGGCCAGAGAAGACGACATAGCAGTGCTGATGGCACTGTGCAATTTTGCACCGTCTTGAATGACGTTCAGTTTGGCGCTTAGCGATGGGTTGTGTAGGTTGAAAAAGCTTTGGTAGGCTGCGTTTACCTCTTTTCTGGTCACCGCAGCACTTGGTGCCTTTACAGCAGGGACTTTTGATGTTCCGCATGCCGTAAGAAGCAATGTAATCAGAGTCAGCAATATGAGTAACTTTTTGGACATGATTATAGTCTACCGTAATGAGGAAGCTAATTCAGGTTGCATCGCGGTAGTTCATGAATTAGACCACCGGATGCGCGTTTGGCTGCCAAGTTGTGCATTCCATGGATGGTACAGGTGAACTATCCCGCCGTTATGGAGGGGGCATCCTATGGTCCAGCATTGCAAATCTCTCCCCTATGGACGGGGTATTCTTGCCTGATATCTGGTAAGATTGTCGAGTTATGATTGAGATTGATCAGACTGTACTTATAGTGGTTATTTCACTGACAGCTGTGGTGCTGGCAGGTGGAATTATCTTGGCAGCTATGTTGTTTAAGCTGAACAGAGAGTTGCGCACAACGATATTTAGGCTGAACAGTGAGAGTATGCCAATGATTAAAAATGCAAATATCCTTACCCAGCAGGCGGCCAGTGAACTGGAGAGGGTGGGAGATGTAATAGAGGCCACCGAGGCTGTATCTGCAACAGTGGATTCTGCATCTCGCTTTGCATACAGGATGTTTGCAAATCCGATTGTGAAAACTGTTGCGTTTGCTACTGGATTTCGCAAGGCAAGTGATCGATTATTCTCTTCGGACAAATAGTTGGCTATGTCGACAATCATTTTTAAGGATATACCTATATCGCATAATGTAGTTATGTTGAAGAAGGCAACAATACAGGAGGTTGCAATAATGCAGGAACTTCAGGCAGCCTTGCTGGGAACTTCTGGCGAGAGTGCTGCAACCATACAACGGGCTATACAAAGACAAGAGGCTGCAACAATAATACAAGAGGCTGCGCAAAGATACGTATTAGGGAAGTGCCGGTAATGCTTAAGAGGCTGAGATGGGTAGCATATGGTGCCGTTGCCGGTTCTGTAGGTACAATTTTTGCTCGTCGCAGGCTGACCACCCGTCTAAACTCAATATCAGGAAGATCATTGTCAGGTGATGATGTCGGCACGGTGGATCGTATAGCAGGTGTGGCTGTCACAGGTGCCAGAGGTGCAGGCAGGCAGATGGGTTCCCTGCTGCACAGCGCTGGTAATGCAGTTAAAGATGCTGCACGGGTAGGTAAGGAGGAGGCCAGGGGCAAAGAGACGGAGATGTGGGAGGACATTTCGCGCAGGAATCCACGATTGGACGCAGGTCACTAGTGGTCTGTCTCGTAAATAGTGTAACGTTATCCGGCAAGTCAGGGGCATCATCTGGCAAGGCCGAGGACGAAGGCGTAGCTGGAGCTACGTCTAGGACAAGAACGCCGCCAGGGGTGTCATCTGGCTGGCGGAACCCATGGTTATCTAGAGGCTCAGCGGATAGGTACCTCTGGCTTGCCGCCCCCCAGGCTTCGCATGACTGCGTTGTCGTCGTCGGGCAGGCACTCCAGCCTGCATCTCCTTCTCCGCCTTGCCCTACTCGCCTGGATGAACGGCTCCCTGATCCAACCTGCCTATTCGCTGAGCCTCTTACGAGACAGAGCACTAAACACAGGGTGCCATTAAACAGCTAGTATCTTTATCAATGGTTGGATCAGAACGGTTACGTTCCAAATTTATTGAATTTTTTGTTGGTAAGGGGCACGTGGAGGTGCCGTCGGCTGGTCTAGTTCCGCCTGACCCTACGATCATGTTTACCATCGCAGGTATGGTGCAGTTCAAGCCCTACTTCTTGGGCATAGAGCAACCACCCTGGTCCAGAGCCACTACGGTACAGAGGTGCTTTCGTACTCTGGATATAGAGGTGGTGGGTACAACTGCCAGGCACTGCACTTTCTTCGAGATGCTTGGTAACTTTAGCTTTGGCGACTATTTCAAAGAGGGTGCCATAGGATATGCTTGGGAGTTTGTTACTGAGGCGCTGGGTATCGATCCAGAGAGGCTTTGGGTGACCGTATACAAGGACGATGATGAGGCAGAGCAGCTCTGGAAGGAGATTGCTGGTGTAAGTCCTGAACGTATTCAACGTATGGGTGAAGACAATTTCTGGAAGATGGGCGATACGGGTCCGTGTGGTCCCAGCTCTGAGATATATTTCGACCGGGGAGAGAAGTATGGTGAAAGTGGTGGCCCTGTAAGGTCTGATGGCGATAGATACATTGAGATATGGAATCTGGTATTTATGGGTATGGAGCGTACTCCCGATGGACAGCTCAGGGATTTGCCCAGACGTAATATTGATACTGGTGCCGGATTGGAGCGTATATTACCTATCGTCGAAGGGGTGGAGAATATGTTTGCGACTGACCTCTTCGTACCACTCTTGGACAGTGCTCAATCACTGACGGGAGTGCGCTACGGGGAAGATGAACGGTCGACACGCTCTCTAAGAGTAATGGCTGATCACGCGAGGGCTATGGTCTGTTTGATTGCTGATGGAGTTACTCCATCTAATGAAGGTAGGGGAAATGTACTTAGACGAGTCATCAGAAGGTCTGTTTTACGTGCGTTCCAGTTGGGTGCCATGCACCAAGTATGTAGAGAGCTTGGAGATGTGGCCATAGGCTCGCTGTCATCTGCTATGCCCAGACTAGATGCTTCTCGTGATTCTATCCTTGAAGTAATTGATCGTGAGGAGACTACATTCAGGCGTACACTTGAGAGGGGTAATGCTCTTTTGGAGCAAGAACTCTCTTCAGGGAGGGGCATATCTGGTCATAGTGCATTTACATTGCACGATACATATGGATTCCCTATAGAGTTGACTGCGGAAATAGCGGATTCAGAGGGAGTCTCTATAGACATGGAGGGCTTTACAAAGGAGATGGAAGCTCAAAAGACTCGAGCCCGTCAAGCGTTCAGCGCAGGGAAAGCGACTTTGGGGCATGGTGGTAGGAATGACATATACACCAAAGTCCTGGAGGACTCTGGACCTACCGAATTTTTGGGATATGAACTAGAGGAGTCAAGTGCTACGGTACTGGACGTTATTCCCACAGGTGAGTCGGGAGAGTATGAGATAATTCTTGACAGGACCCCGTTCTATGCTGAGAGTGGTGGTCAACTCGGTGATACCGGTCAATTTGTGTTGACTGCTGCAGTGGGTAGAGATAAGCAGCCGCAAAATCCTCCTCCCTTCGTAACAGTGCTGGATACCCAATCGGCACCCGGAGGCATCATTACTCACCGGGTGACAATACCCGCTGACTTGCGTGCAGAGAGTGGCTCGCCTGGAGGGGATTCTATGCAGTTTGAATCTGGCATATTCATACATCCAGGTGACGAGATATATGCAAGAGTTAATCACGAGAGGAGAGCAGCCCTGCGTCGTAACCACACGGCTACTCATCTGCTTCATGCTGCCTTGAGGCAGGTACTTGGTGATCATGTGCATCAGCAGGGGTCACTCGTGGCTCCTGATAGGCTGCGTTTTGATTTCTCTCATCATTCACATATCAGGCCGGAAGAATTGGAGAGCATATTGGAAATGGCTAATTCCGATGTAGTTAGCGATTCAGCTGTCTCTACGATGGTGACCGATAGGGCACAGGCTGAGTCGATGGGTGCATTGGCATTTTTTGGAGATCGCTACGGCAACGAAGTTCGTGTAGTTAAAGCCGGAGGGCACTCTACGGAACTTTGTGGTGGTACCCATGTGGCGGCGCTCGGTCAGATCGGTCCTATTCTTGTAGTATCGGAGTCTTCTATAGGCTCTAATACCAGGCGCTTGGAGGCTATTACTGGACTTGATTCTATCCATTTCCTGATAGAGCGGTCTCGACTGGTGGAGTCAGCAGCCAGGGCAATTAATGTAGAGCCGGAGCAGATTTTGCATGGTGTGGAGAGGCTATTGGAGCAGAAACAGCATACGGACAAGGAGCTGGAACGCCGTAAAATGGAGAGCTTGGAGATTACGGCCTCTGACCTTGCCCGGGGTGCCGATACAGGTACTGTGGTTGCCAGGGTGGACGGCTTTTCAAATGATGATCTGAGAGATCTGGCTACCAAGGTACGCGATAGGGGAGTGAAAGTGGTGATATTGGCTGGCTCTCCAGATGGTACGAAGGTGGCTATTGCTATAGCTACCGATGGGAGCAGGAATGCTGGTGAAATGATTAAAGTACTGGCTGGTATTGTCAAAGGCGGTGGTGGAGGTAGCCCGCAAATGGCGATGGCTGGAGGAAAGGACGTGACCGGCATAGATGAGCTTATACATAGGGCATTGGCGCTCGTAGGAAACGGTGCAACGTAAGTCATTGCGCAGTATAGGCATAGATCTGGGGGAGCGTAGGGTGGGTATAGCCGTATCAGATTCATCCGGGTCAGTTGCTACTCCGTTGATGACGCTGTACCGTAATGGACATTTGGGAGATACCAATGACGAGTTTTACCAAAAGATAGTTGATTTGGCACTGGAGTATCAAGTGGCATTTGTGGTCGTTGGGCTTCCGGTAAACATGGATGGTTCAGAGGGAGCTACTGCAGAGTCAGCGCGCTACGAAGCAGGCCTACTTGCCAAGCTCTGTGCACCTAATGGTATAGATGTCGTACTGGTCGATGAAAGGCTCAGCTCTACAAGTTCTCTGGCAATCCTTAATTCAGGCGGTACTCCGGGCAGGAAAAAGAAGAAAGTGATTGATCAGGTAGCAGCTTCGATATTGTTGCAGTCCTGGCTTGACAGGGCTCGCAATGGGTAGGGCTCGCTACGGCGGGCTCTGGGTTACTGGTAATAGATGAAGTCTTGTAATAGATGAAGCTACGTGCATCTGGACCCAAGCATTCTGCCGAGAGATCGACCAGCAGATCTTACAATAGGTTGTTCAGTATCATATCGAAACGCCATCTTTTGGAGTTGGCGGGAGTATGCATAGTGATAGTCATTCCGCTGGCCATTGCAGTCAACTGGTATAAAAGCGTTTCATCGGGAAGCCCGGGAGGTAGGCCCGTCGTAGTGAGTGTATCCAGTGGGGAGACTGCCGATGACGTGGTCAATACACTGGCTCGAGATGGTGTAGTGACAGATACCCTTGCTATGCATGTATACCTTGTACTGCACGGTACTCCTGATATTCAGGTCGGTATGTATCGTTTTTTCAAAGATGAGCCCTTTGCACGTATACTGTCCAGGCTTGATCAAGGTCCGAACATAGGTTCCATAGAGGTGCAGCCTGGTGACACCTTTAATCAGGTGGCTGTAGAGATTACCCAGGTAGATGGTGTCAGCACACAGCAATTTAAGGGTGCATTGTTGCATGCGATCTCTACAAACCCTGTTGCCAAAACGATAGCTCCTTCAGGGCTGTTTACGGGGCTATTGCTTCCGGAGGGCATGATCGGGACAGGGACATACATTTTTTTACCCGGAGAGAGCATAGATACGCTGGCAAGTCAGATGGTTGCCAGACTGGTGAGCGATATGCAGAAGGTCGGGTTGATCAGGGATGCAGCCAGTCTGGGAATCACCCCCTATCAGGCTCTTACAGTGGCTTCTCTGGTACAGTGGGAGGGAGTCTACAAGATCAACATGCCGAAGGTGGCACGTGTAATCTATAATCGTTTGGATAAGGGGATGAAATTGCAGCTGGATGCCACCGTGCTCTACGCACTGGGCAGATCGAGTGGAGCAGTCACGCATAGCGATCTTACGGTGCAGTCGCCGTACAATACGTACTTGCATGCCGGCCTACCTCCTACACCGATAGCGATACCTTCAATGGATGCTTTGTATGCTACCATGCACCCAGCCAGTGGAGCGTGGCTGTACTTTGTCGTAGTGTCGCAATCCGGCAGGGAGGCATTTGCGGATACATTCTCTCAGCAGCTTGCCAATGAGAAGATAGCCCAGGAAAATGGCATCTCATGATGTTTGTACTTAAGAAGGCGTTGACTATGTGGCGGGCACGAGCTCTCGGCTTGAGCTGTGGTAAGGGTATCATTACTCAGGTGTTCGATATGTTGGCATGTACTGGCCTATAATTTTTGTATATGGAGTCACTCTTGTCCTCACGTAGTTCCCCTGTATGGCCATCGGCACGGTCCAGAGTAGTCGGGGTAATAGGAGATCCTATAGACCACTCACTATCGCCGTTGCTTCATAATGCCGCCTTCGATGCAATGGGCATTGATTGGGTATCGGTAGCCTTTCGCGTTAAGCTCGATGACTGCCAAGCCGCTATTGCCGGTATGCGTGCGCTTGGTATAGCAGGTATGTCCGTTACTATGCCGCTCAAGTCGAAAGTCGCCGAGTTGGTGGATGTAATTACACCTACTGCCGATCGTCTGAAGTCTGTCAATTGTCTTATGCTGCAAGATTCATCTGTGGTCGGTGACTCGACGGATGGTGCGGGGTTTATAGATTCACTTGCCAAAGTCGGGGTAGGTAGCCTGGGGGGCATGAGGTGTGCAGTATATGGGACGGGTGGAGCTGCACGTGCAGTTGCTTATGCACTTGCTCAAGAGGGAGCGGCAGATATTGCGATTATTGGACGCAGTCCTGGTGCCGTCGAGACTGCAGTCCAAATTATTGGTGCCCCAGCACGTAAGGGGATCAAAGATGATATAACGGACAGTGATCTGGTCATTCAGGCTACACCTGTTGGTATGGATGGTGTCGGCGGTATGCCCTTCGATCCGGATCTGCTTCGTTCTGGGCAATTTCTGGTGGATTTGCTATACCATCCTAGAGAAACTGAATTGATGATTGCCGCATCTGCAAGAGGGGTAAGGGCAATGAATGGTATGGGAATGCTGGTGCATCAGGCTGCCCATCAGATATCCAGATGGTGCGGTACTATAGCTCCAGTGGACGCTATGTGGGAGACGACAGTTGGGCATCAATGACCATCCAGCGAGTGCAAGCTCACAGCTTCAGCCGTGGGGAGGATGTGGCCTGTTGATGAAATGTACACAGAGCTCTTATATGAGGGGAAAGGTTGGTCGATGAGTCGCAAGACCAGTGTCAAGATGGGCACCTCCGACGATACGCTGCAAGAAGAAACCATTGTAGTGCGATCGGCAGGTCTGGGTACTTCCAATGGTACCGGCAAACGAGCATCCAAAAATGAGCGCAAGCCAAGAAGGCGCAAGCCAAGAAGGCGCACCGAGCTTGGATTGCTGTTGCTCTCTACCCTGATATCTACAGCGCTCTATATACTGTTACTCTCTTCAACAGGCTCCGTCTCTGGATCTGGTCCACTTCCTGTACGTTCTATAGCATTGTTTGCAGCGGTTGTCTTAGTCCTGTCATTGATGGCACATGTAGTAAATAGGATACTTGCGCCTGACTCCAGCCCAGTGTTTCTTCCTATGATTGCATTGCTTAGTGGTATCGGCTATGTCATGATAGATAGGCTGGATCCCCACGAGGCAGCGCAGCAGGTCGTGTGGACGTTCGTAGGCATAGTGCTGTATGCTGTAACTCTCTACTTTGTCAAGCGGTCGCGGGACCTCGATCGCTATCGCTACCTGTTGCTACTGCTGGCAGTGGTGCTCATCCTATCCCCACTCATGCCGGTAATTGGGGAGAACATATATGGAGAGCGTCTCTGGATACATTTGGGCCCCATCACCGGGCAACCCATAGAGGGAGCAAAGATCCTTCTTTGCATATTTTTTGCATCGTACTTCAGTGAGAAGCAGGAGATGCTGAGGATACCGACATTACGGGTGGGCAACAGGTTGATCCCGTCGCCAGCTCCACTCGGTCCTATCTTGGCGGCATGGGCCTTTTCTATGCTGGTACTCGCCGTAGAGCATGATGTTGGTTTTGCCGTACTGCTCTTTGCCTTCTTTATAGCCATGTTCTGGCTGGCCACAGGACACTGGCGCTGGATCTTGTTTGGTACTGGAATCTTTGCTGTTGGATTTTTTGTGGGTATTCGCATACTTCCACAGGTTCAAGAGAGAATGTCTGTATGGTTGCATCCATTCAGCCATGCACAGACTACCGGGTACCAGATCGTGCAGGGTCTGTACGGTATGGGGACAGGTGGATTGATAGGTACCGGATTGGGATTGGG
>JAMCPC010000057.1:10615-23753 GCA_023379725.1 Actinomycetota bacterium | reverse complement strand
GCCTTTTCCAGGGCATCCAATCTCTTCTCTGTCGATATACGGAATGCCTCCACCGATATACGGAATGCCTCCACCGAATCGGCCAACCTATTTACTACCGCAGGAAGACTGCGAATTTCATCATCAAGAATAATAGCGCGCATTTACTCTGCCAGAGCGGGATCTGATCTCATTTGCCTAATAATCTCTAAAGTATCCATATATCAGAGAATAGCATATAATTTGCCAGTATCGGCATCTCTGGCATCTTCCCCACAGCTAAAGCTGGAGACTTGCTCTTGCTGTGTGGATAGGCAGGTTGGATCAGGGATCCGTTCACCCAGGCGAGTGGGGCAAGGTGGAGAAAGAATCTTCTAGCTGGTATCGGATGCTCAGAATGGTACTTTCGTCTGTTTTATCTCGTTTAATTCCGGGTGATTGGCCAGTATATTCAAGACGCGTTCTATCGTGTCGATAGAGACTTGAACATCCTTGCCCGGTCTGGTCATGATTCTTGTAAATGCTGCTACGTCTCCGATGATAAAGGTAGGGACACCAAAGACGGCATAGTTGTCTACGGCATCTTCATGCTCCTTTTTTAAAATTTCATGCCCGTCCCCATCTTTTGCCGCTTTAATCAACCCATCGGTATCAATGTCGAGTCCAATAAGTGCATCGTGGATTACCTTTTCGTCGGTGATGTCTCCACCCCTGTCGTGACGTGCGGCAAAGAGCGATATGTGAGCATCTGTAAATTGATCTGGATATTTCTCGCGTACCAGCAATCCTGTTTCCAGTGCCAAAATGTCGTTTGAACGGGCAGGGTTGTCCCATATATCCGGGTCCCCGTTATCGATATGAGCCTGATGGAGTGAGAATGGAATGAAATGCACATCCCAAGGTGCTCCAGCTTTAAGTGCAGCTACTACGTGTTCGTTGGCGTTGCGTGCAAACGGGCATAGATAATCATAGGTAATAGAAAAGGATCGTTCCTGCATAATATATTAAACGCCGGGATGCGCCAATTTATTCCATCTTCGCTGAGCCTCTTAGAGCCTCTTAATACAGGGGACCGACCAAACGGTCAATTTTTGCTATCTTCTTTGTCTGGCCGCTTTACAACGTCACATTAAAATGATATAATATAAGACATGGAACCGGTCCCCGCCACCGGGTTCCATAATTGGCATCATACGGGAACCGCCGCCCGTAGATGCCTTAGGTGAAAGTGCCCTTCGGGGCACTTTCCCGCGTCTGATCGCTTCCAGGGAAAGCGCTTACATCGGGGCTGTTGCCGTGCCGTACTACGACTGTCGTACGATCCATAGACCACTAGTGTGACGGATGTCCATCAAGACCACTGAACACCTTTTTAGTTGCTACCTATCTTTAGGCTAAGATTGATTCATGGCAGCATTACTTACTCGCATAGATCTATCCGCTGTAGATACTGTGGATATTCCAAAAATGCTGGCTTCTTATGGCACATCTTCTGGGATACATGCCGCTGCAGGTGAAGCAAGCGACCTCTACAGGGATGTGGCCTCCATCATAACTACAGTACGGCAGGGAGGCGATGCAGCTCTTCGGGAGTTTTCATTACAATTTGATGGGATAGCTCCTGAGTATCTTAGGGTGCCTCAAGAAAAAATCAAAGCTGCATTGGCATCGCTACCGGTGGAGTTGAGTCAGGCACTCTATCTGGCTTATGAACGTCTATTCGATTATCATCATTACGAAGCGTCGACCGAGTCAATCTCTCCTCCTTTGTCCGGTATGCATCCAGATGACATCAACCTCGGCATGCCTATGGCAGGTGACATGTATGTGAACAACGGTATAGAGGTTCGTGTATGGCGTAGAGCGGTGGGTAGAGCCGGGATCTATTCTCCAGGAGGGAAGGCTAGGTATCCTTCGAGTGTACTTATGTGTGTAGCAGCCGCACGAAGCGCGGGTGTGAGGGAGATAGTCCTATGTACTCCTCCAACTGCAGACGGATTTCCCGCAGTGGAAACGTTGGCTGCCGCAGCTATTGCAGGCGTGGATGAAGTGTACAGCGTAGGTGGCGCACAGGCTATTGCGGCAATGGCATATGGTACAGAGACTATATCTCCGGTGGATGTGATTACGGGTCCAGGAAATAGGTATGTAGCAGAAGCAAAGAGGCAACTTTCCGGAGTGGTGGGTATACCATCTGCATATGCAGGCCCTTCGGAGGTAGTAATAGTGGCCGATGATTCAGCTCCTGCGGAATGGGTAGCTGCTGATCTTGCCGTACAGGCAGAGCATGGTCCGGATGGATTGTCGTGGTTGATTGCATGGGATCCTATTGTCTTGGATACAGTCGAGCAGGAGTTATCCAGAATCGTAGAGTCGTCGACACGCATAGACGATATAAGAGCTACTTTGTTGGGTAACGGATATTCAGTGTTGGTGAAGGGTGCTGAAGGGGCAGCTGCTGTTTCAAACGTTATAGCTCCGGAGCATTTGGAGCTGATGTGCAGTGATGCTGATAGGATGGTCGGGTTGTTTCAATCGGCTGGAGCTGTTTTCATTGGTTCTTATTCTGCAGCGGCATTCGGTGATTATCTGGCAGGACCCAATCATGTCCTTCCTACCGCCAGAACAGCGCGTTTTTCATCGGCACTTGGGGCGCGAGACTTTATAAAGGTCATGCATGCCATCAAAATAACCCCCAATGCGGCAAGGGAGTTTGCCGATCCTGTTGCCGTTATAGCGGAGGCAGAGCAGCTGCCTACTCATGGAATTGCCGCACGCATGAGGGCAGGGGACGATAGCGATGCGCCTTCTAGTGTTTATGGACATTCTCAGCCTAGCCATGCTGGCTCGGTTGTGCCTATGAGGGATGACTTAACGCAGTTCTCTCCGTATTCCTCGCTTCACTTTGATGCAGAGGTAAAGATAAACGCCAACGAATATCCATACAGCCTACCTGATGATTGGCGGGCTGCTATTGCTGATCGTATAAAAACGCTGGAATTCAACAGGTATCCGGAGATCCGTTCAGCCACTCTTCGTCATGAATTGGCTGGATGGTTGGGTGTAGATATGCAGAGCATCTTCGTGGGAAGAGGTTCAAATGAAGTTCTTCAATGTCTTTCACTTGCTTATGGTGGACATGGTCGCCATGCGCTTGTATTTGAACCTACTTACCAAATGCATTCGAGGATAGCCAGGGTAGCACAAACCTCTGTCATCTCTGTGCCCAGGCGCGATGACTTTATTGTAGATATCGACCGTATGGCGGAAAACATAGAACGTTATAACCCTCACCTGATATTTCTTTGCTCTCCGAACAACCCTACAGGAATAGTGGAGTCGCGTGATGTCATTGAAACCGCGCTGCGCTTATCCTCCGGGCTGGTCATATTGGATGCAGCATATGCGGAGTTCGCGAGTACACCAATCTATGATATAGATTCCGAGTATAGAGATAGGCTGGTCATCGTACGTACCTTTTCAAAGGTATGGGCTATGGCATCGTTGCGAATCGGTTTCATGGTTGCTCATCCTGATATCGTAGAGGCATGCGGTATGGTTGCTCTACCATACAATCTGGATAGCCTTTCTCAGGAACTGGGTCGTATAGCGCTAAGCCATGTAGATGAACTGCAGGATCGTGTGGATATGATTGTCCGTGAGCGCGAGAGGGTCTTCAATGACATGCGTAAATGGAATGTTCAGTTGTGGCCCAGTGAGGCAAATTTCATACTTTTCCGTCCGCTGAACATTGCATCAGATAAGTTTATGGACGCTATGGTTGCAAGGTCTATTCTTGTGCGTGACTTCTCGCAGCAACCGTTACTGGAGGGGTGCTTTAGAGCTACTATTGGTACCGTGGAAGAGAATAATAGGTTTCTTGAAGCGTTTGCAGAGGCAATGGAGGTTGCTTAGATGGCCGGCAAGAGAGAAGCTACGGTAACAAGAAAGACCGCTGAAACCAGCATTGAGGTTACTATAGATTTGGACGGCACTGGTGTTACGGAGGTTTCTACAGGAATCCCCTTTTTTGATCACATGCTTGACCAGCTTGGTAGGCACGGATCCTTTGATCTTACTCTCAAGGCATCAGGAGATCTGGATGTGGATACACATCATACGGTAGAGGATGTCGGGATTTCATTGGGTGAGGCTTTCGCTGAGGCACTCGGCAATAAGGTGGGGATCAGGAGGTATGCTTCGTTGGCATTGCCACTCGATGAAGCGTTGGTAGAGATAGCTATCGATGTATCTGGTAGGCCATATCTGGCGTGGGGAATCACACCATCAATCACACCATCGGTAGATATTACATCGTTAGCAAGTATCAGAGGCGAAGTCTTCAATCTACCCTCGTCTATATGGAGCATATCGTTTCCTCTGGATACTCCTGGTCTTGGAGACCCCCCTTTTCACCCACAGCTTGCCGAAGAGTTTTTCCGGGCATTCGTGAACTCCGCTAAAGTGACCTTGCATGTCAGGTCACCTCAATGGGTCAATCCGCATCATGTATTGGAAGCAGCCTTTAAGGCACTTGCCAGGTGCTTGCATGATGCTACCAGGATAGACGGCAGTATGCTCCCATCGACGAAGGGCAAGCTGTGATCAAATGGCGAACGCAATCTCCGGCTTCAGCCGTGGAGAGGGTGCCAATGGGCATAATTTTATTCCAACCAGCGTACATCGCTTCTTCATGAGTGCATAGTTAGTGGTAGCAGATAAGTTAAGTTGGGTAGGTAGATGATAGCGGTAGTCGATTACGGTATTGGCAATTTGAGATCGGCAGAGAAGGCACTGATAAAGGTGGGGGGAGATGCGCGCCTCGTTACGAATCCTGGAGAGATAGAGATTGCAGATGGAGTGGTACTTCCAGGGGTCGGTGCATTTGGAGGTTGCGCGAGAGCGTTACGCGATAGCGGGATGGAGGATGCCGTTCGCAGCGCCATCAATGCTGGAGTGCCATTCTTTGGTATCTGTGTCGGATTTCAGCTGCTTTATGAGGGCTCAGATGAGGACGATGGTATCCAGGGGCTGGGCTTGCTTAGTGGGAGAGTAGTCAAGTTGGATGAGAGTATGAAACTTCCCCAGATGCAATGGAATGAGCTTATGGCAGTTTCCGGCAGAAACTCGGAGATGCTGGATTTGCAGTCTGGTAACGACAGGAGAGACATGTGGGCATATTTCGTGCACTCTTATGCTCCTGTACCGGTGCCTCATCTCGATAACGTAGTGGCCACATGTGATTATGGAGGTATGGTCGTTGCAGCGATTGAGAGAGATAATATCTGGGCTACTCAATTTCACCCTGAGAAGTCCGGTGTATTTGGGTTGGCAGTGCTTTCCAGATTTGTTAAAAAGTGTCATCGTATTGGAGGTAGGTGATAATTTGTATATCCCTGCTCCTGGAATCGCTTATTGCGTTGTCGTTAGATTGAGGTCATAGTGATGGAGTTTTATCCGGCAGTAGATATTCATGGTGGTTCAGCGGTTCGTCTATTCAAGGGGGAGTATGGTCGAGTGACTGAGTTTGGCAATCCGGTGGAGCTTGCGCTCAAATACGTAGAGTTGGGTGCCCGTAGGCTTCATGTAATAGACCTTGATGGTGCCCGTAGCGGTAAGCCTGTAAACAGTGAATTGGTTTTTGAGATTGTCCGCAAGAGTGGTGTGCCGGTGCAGGTAGGCGGAGGTATACGTACCGCTGAAGACGTGGAGAATATGTTGGCCGGTGGAGTTTCCCGTGTCATACTCGGTACGACTGCATTGGTGGACAGAGATGCCTTAGTCGGTATTGCTCACGATCATCCGGGTAGTGTAGTAGTAAGTTTGGATTACAAGGGTGGTGCTGCCAAGGGTGGTGCTGTGTCTCATGAACCCGGTCATGGAGATAGTGCAAGTATAGGGGATAGCGATTTGAGCATATCAGGCTGGGAGAAGCAGGCGGGGATTGGACTCCTGGAGGCAATTGAAATATGTGCAGCTCTACCACTCGCAGCTCTGGTGGTAACTGCAATAGACAGGGATGGTACTATGCAGGGTCCTGATATAGACGGCCTCTATAATATACTTTATATATCTCCGCATCCAATTATAGTTGCAGGTGGAGTGAGAAACCTGGAGGACTTGAAAGCTCTAAAGAGCATCTCTAAAGAGGGTAGAAGAGTAGAGGGAGTGATTTCCGGTCGTGCGGTCGCGGAGGGGGCGTTGCCACTGCCGGAGGCGCTTGAGGTGTGCGGAGATCTAAGAGTTTCAGATGTACATGCTGTAGATATGCAGGTTTTAGATGTTCGGGGGAGCGGTACGTGAAATCGGTCAGAATTGCATCGACCATAAAGTCACCGGCACAAACAACAAAAGTGCAGGGGAGCGGTACGTGAAATCGGTCAGAATTATTCCATGTCTGGATGTAGATGCCGGGAGAGTGAAGAAGGGAGTACGCTTCGTAGACCTCGTAGATGAAGGAGACCCCATAGAGCTTTCTCTGCGTTACGATGCCGAAGGGGCGGACGAACTGGTTTTTTTGGATATTACTGCTTCCTCGGATCGGCGCGCTACCATGGTGGATGTCGTTGCTCGTGCGGCCGACCAGCTATTCATACCGTTGACCGTCGGAGGAGGTGTAAGGACGCTTGACGACGCAAAGGCTCTTTTACGTGCAGGGGCAGACAAGGTAGCTGTAAACACTGCTGCTATTGCAAGGCCGCAGCTTATCGCCGAGATTGCAGATCAGCTTGGTTCACAATGTGTTGTCGTGGCTGTCGATGCCAAGAGGCAGGGTGGAGGATGGGAGGTATATACTCATGGTGGCAGAATGGCTACCGGTATAGACGTGTTGCAATGGGTCGATCGAGTTGTGCAGCTAGGAGCGGGAGAATTGTTAGTTACGTCGATGGACAGGGACGGGACCAAGGACGGGTTCGATCTGGAGTTGACCGGAGAGATCGCCTCCAGAGTGCCAGTACCTGTTATTGCTTCCGGCGGGGTGGGTACGTTGGAGCATTTTGCCGAAGGTGCGTTAAAAGGTGGAGCTGACGGCCTTTTGGCAGCATCCGTTTTCCATCGTAGGGAATTGAGCATAGATAGCGTCAAGGAGTACTTGTTGTCAAGAGGGATCAATGTGCGTCCAGTCAGGTAGCTCTGCATTGGGTGACTGCTGTTTTGTTCAAGTTATTGCGGGAAGAGGTAAGCTTGTGAGCCTCTGGCCAGCCTGTCTTTACCCTGTACGTGGGCAGATTCCGAAGAATCGTGCATTTTATGTCAGCCACCCGAGCGAGTGGGACAATTATGGATATAATAACAACCTGGATCGAATGAGGTGAGTATATGAGCAGCACAGAAGAGCAGATTTCGGCTTTTGGCTATGGTAGAGATGCCACAGTAGTTAGATGCCCAGGTAGAGTCAATTTGATAGGAGATCATACGGATTACAATAATGGAGTCGCTCTTCCTATGGCTATAGATCTCTATACGGAGGTGACCTACAGCCCTATTCACGGTAGTCGGGTTATAGAGATTATTTCAGCCATGCAGCCAGATGTTGCAAAAGTGGATATAGATATACCCTTTTCTACAGAGGCTATTCGTGGAGTAGATCCACCATGGTCACGTGCTGCAGCGGGAATAATTGCCATGATCAAACCATCGGATGGGGGTAGGTTGGATTATAGCGGGAACTTACCTATAGGTGCAGGGTTGTCATCTTCGGCTGCATTTGAGGTAGGTACTGCATTGGCACTGGGCATAGAAGGTGAACCTACCTCAGTGGCTCAGCATTGCAGGCATGCAGGAGAGGTGGCGACTGGAGTACCGGCGGGAATCATGGATCAGCTGACCGTACTGGCGGCGAAGCAGGGCTCTGCTATGTTGATCGATTTTTCTACTTTGTTTTACAGATACGTTCAATTGCCCGAGTCTATGGAAGTAGTAGTCGTTCACTCCGGTCAGTCACGTGTACTAGCCGGCAGTGCTTATGCAGCAAGAAGGGCAGAGTGTGAGGCAGCGGCGCTTCATCTGGGGAGTCTGGGTGAGGTGTCGTACGATGTGGTCAATGCTCTTCCTGATGATACCATGCGGCGGAGGGCAAGGCACGTAGTGAGTGAATGTGACCGAGTCAAGCGTTTCGCGGAATGCATGGTAAGCGGTGATCTGCATACTGCTGGGCAGCTTATGGTGGAAAGTCACCGTAGCTTGGCTGATGACTTCGAGGTGTCTACCTCTGAGCTGGATAGTCTGGTAGATGAGTTACTTTCTATCGATGGAGTATATGGTGCCAGACTGACCGGCGCGGGATTCGGCGGCTGCGTCGTGGCAATATGTGATCCGGGTAGTATAGACACGAATGCTTTTCAGCATGGTGCCTGGGTGGTACGGCCTTCAGCAGGTGCAAGTATCGTACTTAGCCGGTAGCAGGATGAGTCGGCGTCGTCCCGTTAGGACCTAGTATGTCGAATCCATCCGGTACATTCAGGTATCCTACGGAATTTCCTGGAGTATGTGTGATGCCATACTGCCATACCAGAGCACCAGTAGCTGGATCGATAGCGATCATCCTGTCATTGTGGTCATCGTTTAGCATGAAGACTCCACTTGGGAGCATCTCCACGAGTGAGGGATGGTCCAGCATATCCGGCCCACTTCTGGGTTGGTAGCGATAGAGGCTTTGACCACTACGGTTGAAAATCAGGATAGCTCCGGGTTTTGTATAATCGGCTATCAGGTACCTGTTCGGTCCTAGACGTTGCGGGTCGGATGGGTAGGATATTGGAATTTGGGCAGACCATACCAATTTACCCTGCATTGTGTATTCGTCCACCCAATGCCCGTTGATCTCTGAAATGAGGAGATTGCCATTGGGAAGGGGAGTGTCACCATTCGGTGAACCGAGAGCGACGGGATGATCCTGATCGTGGATGCATCTTCCTGTAGTGCCAATCTGGTGGACTATCTGGTCGGTCAGCGGGTTTATGACTATGACCCTGCAGTTCGCTATATCGGCAGTTACTACGTTGCCACCTTTGAGCATATAGGCATCATCTGGTGTGTTCAGGAAGCCAGGCGCAGTACCGGTTACTCCAAAGTGCCCGTAAGTCCAGAGTATCTTACCTGACGGGTAGGCAATTTCTGCAACCACGTTTTCATTTTCTTCATTGGTGACTATGACGCTTCCATGGCGTGCAAAGAATGCATCGTCGGCCGAGAAACCACCTGGCGGTGCCGGCGCGCTCCCAGATGGGTACTGCCAGGTAGTCTTGGATTGCGTATTCAACACGATCAGGCGATTATTTCCCTCATCGGCTACCAGCAACTTCTCTCCGTAGTATGGTGAGCCGGCTCCCGGTTGCCCTGCATAACCAAATGCCGTATTGGGCGTCATCATCTGCTCTGTATTCGTGTATGCAGATGTAGCAGATTCTCCACCTGTGAGCCATGCGGTGTTGCCGGAGATAGCAACTCCACTGTGTGCGGTAGGTGCACGTAATTGTCCTGCCGGGAGAAGTTTGTTCGATGAAGTCTGGAATGCCCATATCGTGGTCAGTACCGACCGTGACGGTGAGGTATATACCTCTGGATTGTCTACGGGACTATACGGCCCTGTGATGCTGCCTGCTGCAGACGGATTGTTGGTCACACCACCTGCCAGGTAGACATGCCCATCCAGCACCGCCGCGGAGGCACCTTCAAGAGGTATGGGCATACGACCGACTAGCGATACTCTGCCAGTTCGCAGGTCAATCATTTGGATATCACTGGTTGGTTTACCAGCTTGTTGTCCCGTAACATAGATACCGCCAAAAACGTAGATCATATGGCCAAGCGCTGCAACTGCAGGATACCGCACAGGGACTTGCAGCCTACCTGCAGAGGTAAAGTTGATGCCATTTGAGGTGGAGAGCACAGTACTCGACGGCTGTCCGTTATCGTACCCGCCAATGATGTAAATGTGCCCATTCGCGATTGTAGCAACGGCATCGGCTCTGGGTTGGGGAAGGTGACCGATTACACGCGCTACAAGGGTGGTGGCCGTGCCGGAAGTAGTATTGCTGGCACTGGACGAGGGTGCTGTATTGGGACTGACAGCTATGACGTCTGATGTAAATCCACTGCTGGTGCCACCGCCAAAGATAAATGATTGGTTGTCCAAGGTAGCACCTGCCGCATCGTGCAACGCAACGGGCAGGTTGCCTACGCTCTGGTACACTCCTGACGGCACTGACATAAGTGACAGCGTGGTGAGTGAAGATCCCGACAGCCCTCCTGCTATCAATATCTTACCGGTTCCCAATGAGGATGGTGCAGGAATAGCCAACTCACGCTGAATAGGCAATGGCACGTTCCATGGTAGTTGGCCTGCTTCTAAAGCGGGTATTTGCGATGTATGTGTGTCATGAGTAGTCGTTGTGATAGTGGTAGAGGCACCTGCTTTGCGGTGTGTAGACGTTGGGGCACCTCCCGTGACTGCCTGGGAAATCCCCCATGCGCCAATTGCCAGGATAATTACGATTGCAGCCGCTCGTACCCTCCGAAAAGTAAGAGATGACCTGCCATACTGGTGAGTACTACCGCTGTTTGCTTGATTGGAATTGTTGTTATCGGACATGGGTTGCCATATTACACGCCTACCGTCTTGAGCGGAGGTCGCCTTTATTGGGCCAGAATTTGATTGGCAGCCCATCGTGTCGAGTGATTTGTCCGCGTTCTTCCAGTACTACTATATGGGCCATCGCCTCTCCTACTGCCGCCCTTCTCATGTAGAGAGGCAATTCGTCCAGCGGATGTGCCCAGTGCAGGTTGTTGGTGATTTCCCATGCAGTCGATCCTGGTAGGGTTGCGATTACCTCGGATACCTCCCGGAGCCTACCTTCATGGTGTGCCAGAAGCTCATCTATACGCGCAGCCAACGGCTTGAACCGGTATTCATGGGCTGGCATGACTTCGTCTACATCAAGGTCACGGATACGTGCCAATGATGCCATATAGTCACTTAGCGGGTTCAATGCTTGTTGCGTGTGAACTGTAACTATAGGAGTTATTCTTGGAAGTACATGGTCACCGGCGAGCAGTATTCTCCTCTTTTCGCTATAAAAACAGATATGTCCGGGAGAATGTCCGGGAGTCCATATTGCACGTAAATCAATTCCAGGGAGATCTACCATATCGCCATCATCCAGGAGCACATCAGGCTCTGCAGTGGAGACAAATTGGCGAATAGCCATTGATGCCATACTCAGCTCTTCAATGGAATCGTCGGGTATACCGGCTGCTTTAAGCATGGTTTGCATTGTAGATAGTAGATCATTCGGATCGTCATATCTGTTTGGTATGAGAGCCGCATCTGCCCGATGCAATGCTATCTGTGCACCTGAATACTCCTTTACCCTGCCTGCCAGTCCATAGTGATCAGGATGGATGTGAGTTATAAGTGCTGCTCTTACATCGGTCATTGAAGCCCCTATGCTGTCCAGACCTGTCGTAAGGGCGGACCATGCATCTTCGGTATTCCACCCGGCATCTACTATTGCAATACCGTCATCCAGTTCCAGTGCATATACCAAGACGTAGCGTAATGGGTTGTTGGGTATAGGTACCGGTATCGACCAAAGACCTGACCCCAAGTCTTCTATGGGAGGGAGCCGACCGGCATCCCATGCTTCTTTCTGTAGTGAGCCTGTTATCTCTATCATTCAGTTGCCATCATAGGTGCTAGTGGCTTATCCCGCAAATGACTATGGTGTTTTCATCGACAGGATGCCTATATTCCCACCAGTCAATGTCGTGTGTGTCGCAGCATATGGTGTTTTCATCGACAGGATGCCTATATTCCCACAGAAAACTCAACTACTTACTACGTAGTAATAAACGCTGTACAGTCTATTTAATTGTATAAATCTTGGTTGTATTTCAATGCGTTCAATGCTAAAAAGTAAGTGTCGTAATGTATACTGAATAGTAGTAGTACATTACGTGTGCCGTATTAATTGTCGGTAATGTAGCTATTGGTAAGAGTTATTGAAAGTGATCACTATATGGGATTGAAAGATAGGGGATACTCGGGAGATGCCTCTATGGAAGATGCAAAAGGGGCAATTAACCGTTCAAGGCGTGCCGGTGCGCTTACTTCCAATGCACATGCTGATTCCAATGGCAGTAGTATCACTAATGGGAATGGTGGTGTCACCAATGGGAATGGCATACTGAATGGTTACGATGAACACGACTCAATTAATTTTGAAGCAGACACTTCGATCTACAACGCAGCTCTGGATGCTGAGCATGTACTGGATTCCATGCTCGATGCCTTTATCGAAGTAGACAGTGATGGTGTCATATTGCTATGGAACGGCAAAGCCGAAGAGATGTTTGGCTGGAGCAGGAGTGAGGTTGTTGGCTGTTATGTCCAGGATATGATTGTCCCGGAAAGGTACAGGGAACTGTATAACAATCAGGTCCTCGTTGAAGCCATCAAGATGGCATATAAGGGCACCGGAGAGGTGGCAGAGCGTAATATCATACTTAAAAAACGTGATGGTACGGAAATACCGGTACTTTCAAGAGCGTATGCATATAAAGATGGTAATACGATACGTATTGGTGGGTCGGTAAGAGATACATCTACGCTGCGTACCATGGAGGAGAGGCTCGCCTCTGCTTATCTACGTGATCAACTTACCGGTTTACCCAATCGCGCCTACCTTACTTATCAGGTGAACTACCTGTTGGCAAGGGATAGTGATGATCTACATGGGAAGGCTGAAGTAGCTATAGCAGCTGTCGACATAGACAGGTTTACTGCTATCAATGATGCCTATGGACAGGAAGTCGGAGATGAGGTACTTATTGAGGTATCTTCAAGGCTCTCTTCTATAGCGGGAGACGGTGCCTTGCTTGGTAGGTTTGGTGCAGATGAATTTTTTGTTTGTTTCGATGGAGATGGCGCCACCGAACGTGCAGAAGAGTTTGCCAGAAGGTCTTTGGAGTCGTTCAAGGATCCGGTTTCTACGTCTAAGGGGTACCTCTACATAGATGTGAGCGTAGGCGTAGGTAGCTCTGGATCGGGTAACCTGTTTGGAAATACCCAAGATTTTGATCGGTCTTTAGATCTGCTGGAGCAGGGAAAAAATCACTTGGATCATGCCGTAAGTGTCACTGGGGATGCCGCCGTAAG
>JAMCPC010000057.1:0-10224 GCA_023379725.1 Actinomycetota bacterium | reverse complement strand
AGTGGGTTGATAATTCCAATAGGTGAGTGGGTGCTTGAGAGCGCATGTAGCAGTTTTAGTTTTTGGGACGGTCCAAAGTGGCAGTGGAGCAACGGGGTCAATACTGTGGGTGTCAATCTATCGGCACGCCAGATAGACCACCCCGGCCTGGTAGCCGCTGTAGAAAAGGTCATCTCGGATTCCGGTATTGATCCCCACAGGCTTACCCTTGAAATTACCGAGAGTGCATTGATGAAAGATGCTGCTGCTGCGCTTGGCGTGATGAGTTCCTTGAAGTCTTTAGGAGTTGCGCTCTCAGTGGATGATTTTGGAACGGGATATTCCTCACTTAGCTATCTGCAGAGATTCCCGCTTGATGTCTTGAAGATAGACAAATCTTTCATTGATGACTTAGGTATAGAGAACCAAGCGGGGTACCTGGTTAAAGCTATTATTGATCTAGCTCATGCTCTTAAGCTGGAGGTCATTGCCGAAGGGGTAGAGACAGAGATGCAATTAGAAGTCTTGCAGAAGATGAATTGCGACTTTGTACAAGGGTTCCTATTCTCCAAGCCTATGCCTACCGATCGCCTGTTGGACGAGTTCAGTCTTCCACGATTGTAATGCTTTGCCTGCATGATGCTATGATCATAACGGATGAGCGATCTGTCAGGTATATTCAAGGCTTACGATATAAGAGGGCTGGTGCCCGAGGAGTTGGACGCACGCAAAGCGAGGGCCATCGGGTGGGCATTTGCGCGACTCTGCATATCAGAGGCATCGCGTAACTCCGGAAGCTCAGTAATCCCCCAGAGCTCAAGAAATTACGACAGCCCAGATAGCTTGGTTGCTCCAGATGGTACCGTTAGTGCAGGGAACCACAATGTCCCTGATGCCATTGTAGTCTGCCGTGATATGCGAGAATCGGGCAGAGAGCTTGTGAAAGAATTTGCAGAGGGAGCCATGGCTGCTGGAATGTCCATCAAGGATGCCGGTATGACCTCGACCGACATGGCATATTTTATCTCAGGGGATCTCAATCTTCCGGCCGCTATCTTTACTGCATCTCACAACCCTGCTGCTTATAATGGTATAAAACTTTGTTACAGCGGTGCAAGGCCGGTGGGTCAGGAGACCGGGCTGGCTGAGCTGATGCAAATGGCAACTGACGTACTTGATACCGGTGATTATCTTGCTGGGCCGGCTCCAGGCACCGACAGTGATTCTATAGATATGTTACAAAACTACGTAGAGCATGTCTTATCGTTTATAGATATAAGTACACTACGTAGTATGGTCGTCGTGGCTGATACCGCGAATGGAATGGGGGGGCTGGTAGTTCCGGAAGTATTTTCCAGGTTGCCATTTGAGTATCATATTCTCTATCCTGAGCTGGACGGCAACTTTCCGAATCATCCGGCCGATCCTATACAGGAGAAAAACTTGTCTGACCTGAAGAGAGCGGTCCTGGATAAGGGTGCAGATGTGGGTCTGGCATTCGACGGCGATGCTGACAGGGTATTTCTTGTAGATGAGAATGCCCGTCCTGTATCCGGTTCATTGACCACTGCGCTAGTGGCGAGCAGTATGCTTACCAAATTCCCTGGGGCGACTATCCTGTACAACATCATATGTTCCAAGGTAGTTCCTGAAACCATTTCTTCGATGGGTGGCAAGCCCATACGTACACGGGTAGGGCACTCCTTTATAAAGCAGGTCATGGCTGAGACGGGAGCGCTATTTGGAGGCGAACATTCAGGGCATTACTACTTTCGGGACAATTACAGAGCAGACTCAGGTATGATAGCTGCCTTGATGGTGCTGGAGCTGATGTCTAGATCAGGAAAGCCACTTTCTGAGTTGGTAAAGCCTTTGCAGCGCTACAATGCATCCGGCGAGATCAATACCGTTGTAGACGACCCTGCGCATGTAGTGGCAGGGGTGGCTGATCGGCTCGTAAAGCAAGGGGTATATTGCGATATGACGGACGGCCTGACTGTAGATTATGGTAGTTGGTGGTTCAATCTGAGGCCTTCCAATACTGAACCGCTACTCCGGCTGAACGTAGAGGCATCTCATGAGATAGACTTGGATACTTGTATACATGAAGTCGAAGATTTGATTGATGAGGTTAACGATGCTCGATAAATTGCTTATTGAAGTGCTGGCATGTCCAGAGGATAAAGGATCGCTGCTCTACTTCGAAGACGAGAATATTCTTTACAACCCTCGGCTGAAGAGGGCTTATGAGATACGTGACGGCATACCGATTATGTTGATCGACGAATCCCACCAGGTAGATGAAGAGGAGCACAAGCGTCTTACGGAAAAAGCTACCTCCGGTAAGGCAGTAGAGACTCTGAACAGCCATTAAACGTTCATGTCGTTAGATTCTCTCTACATACGGGAGGCAGTCATGGAGCTGCCACTGCAGATGGAAATTGCATTGAGTGGTACTACCCAGCACGATATGAATATATTGAGGTCGTATTCCGGTACATCAAATGTCGTTGTGGCAGGCATGGGTGGAAGCGGCATTATAGGGGATCTCCTCAGTGCTGTCGTTGCCAGCAATTGTCCTGTTCCGGTATCGGTGTGCAAGTCCTACAACTTGCCGGCATATGTGGGCGATCATACTTTTTTGATTGTAATTTCGTTTTCAGGTAATACTGAGGAGACTATAGAGGTGATGAGAAGTGCTCATCGCAGAGGCGCTAAAATGATGGCAATTTCCAGTGGAGGCACAGTTGCAGAGATGGCTGCTGATTGGGGGATACCATGGTTCAATGTCGATAGCACTATACCTCAGCCCAGGGCTGCAATAGGGGCACTATTTGTTCCACTCTATGTAGCGATGGAAGTAGTCGGCCTGGTATCCAATGCTACGGATTCGCTCAAAGATGCCATCAGCCACCTGAAACGCCGGGTAGGGCAGGTAAATGAACCTGGTGGTATTGCTATGGTAGATTCAGCTGCTAAGCTGATTGCAGGGCGTATCCCGTTAATATGGGGATCTGATGGAATCGGAGCGGTGGCTGCTTCCAGATTGCGCACCCAGATAAATGAGAACGCAAAATCCATAGCCATTAGTTCGACGGTACCTGAGTTATGCCACAACGAACTGGCAGGCTGGGGACAGCTTGGTGACATCACCCGCCAACTGGTAGCTGTCGTGGCCATGAGGCATATTGATGAGAGTGAGGCTATAATAAAACGTTACGATTTTCTTCGTGAAGCAGTGTCGGAGTCTGTCGGCGGTATTATCGAATTGTATGCGGAAGGTGATACCGTTACCGCGAGAATGTTTGACCTGATCTTTTTGGGAGACCTCATCTCGTTGGAAGTGGCGCGTATCGAGCAGATTGATCCGGGTCCCGTACCGGTTCTTGACAGAATGAAGAGATATTTGGAAGAGAGCAAGGAGCATAGATAATAATGGAGTACGATATAAAAGATCCCGGCCTGGTAGAGTTGGGTAAGCAACGTATAGAGTGGGCAGACGCAAACATGCCGGTACTTGCTTCAATACGCGAACGCTTTGTGGAGCAGCATCCGCTGGATGGTATGGTAATTGCTGCATGCCTGCATATTACTACGGAGACGGCCAATCTTCTCAGGACACTTTCAGCCGGTGGTGCAAGGGTAGTGGCATGTGCATCCAATCCTCTCTCTACTCAAGACGACGTTGCTGCCTCCCTGGTACATGATTATGGCATTGAGGTGTTCGCTGTGAGAGGCGAAGGGGAGGAGAAGTACTATGCTCACATAGATGCATGTCTGGATGCCCATCCCACGATGACCATGGATGACGGCTGTGACCTGGTAACGAGGCTTCATCGCGAAAGGCCGGATCAGGCTGAAAATGTGATCGCAGGTACCGAAGAGACTACTACTGGCGTAATCAGGCTAAGGGCAATGGAAGCTGCCGGGGCGCTCCGGTACCCGATTATTGCTGTCAATGATGCTTATACGAAGCATCTGTTTGATAATCGTTATGGAACAGGGCAATCTACTTTGGATGGTATTATCCGTGCTACCAATGTTCTTTTGGCTGGGAAGAAGATAGTAGTTGCAGGCTATGGTAATTGCGGGAGGGGAGTTGCCAGCCGCTCCAGAGGTATGGGTGCTCAGGTGATCGTCTGTGAGGTAGACCCCCTGCGTTCCCTGGAAGCGGTAATGGATGGCTTTAGGGTAGAGCCTATGGAAGTGGCAGCTAGAGAGGGTGATATTTTTATTACGGTTACTGGCGATCGTGACGTGCTGCGCTCTGAGCATTTTGCTCTTATGCAAGATGGGGCGATACTGGCCAATTCAGGACATTTCGATATTGAGATAGACTTGAAGGCACTTACCAAGATGGCTGATGGGAATAAGCGCCAAGTACGTCCCGGTGTCGATGAGTTTCAGATTGACGATTCACAGTCCAGCGGCTCTGTCGGTAGCGGTGTTGTTACGGTGGATAGGAGCACTCAGGGTGGCAATATTGCCATGGAGGATGGGGGTGCTCGTAAGGGTGGCAAGAAAAGGATCTATGTTATTGCTGAGGGTAGATTGGTCAATCTTGGTGCTGCCGAAGGGCATCCCGCGGCAGTCATGGATATGAGCTTTGCCAATCAGGCACTTTGCAGCGAGTGGGCAGTACAGTCCGCGTCTGGCTTGGCGCGGAGTGTCCACAGGGTACCTGAGCACATCGACGAGCAGGTTGCAAAATTAAAGCTTGAGTCGCTTGGTGTACAGATAGACACGCTTACCGATGAGCAGATAGAGTATCTGAGATCATGGGAGATAGGTACTTGATATTTTTGATATTCGTGGGGCATCGCACTTGAACATTCTGGATAGGGTTCTTCGAGCAGGCGAGGGCAAGAAGGTCAAGCGTTTGGCAGAGCTTGTTGGCTACGTAAACGCTGCCGAACCGGAGGTCGAAGCATTGTCAGATGAGGAACTGGCAGCTAAGAGTACGGAATTTCGGGAGCGCTTGGCAAATGGGAGTTCACTCGATGAGATACTCATTGATGCTTATGCGGTAGTGCGTGAGGCGGCTTGGCGCGTTCTGGGACAGCGACATTTCGATGTGCAGGTGATGGGTGGTATAGCTCTTCATTTTGGGTGGATTGCGGAGATGAAGACAGGAGAGGGAAAGACGCTTGCCTCTACTCTACCTGCATACCTCAACGGGTTGGCCGGTAGGGGAGTGCATGTAGTAACCGTAAATGATTATCTGTCCAAGCGTGACTCTGAATGGATGGGAAGGCTCTACAACTTTCTTGGCCTGACAGTAGGTAGAGTATCCCCGGATGTGGAAGATTTCAGTTCCAAGAAGTTAGCGTATGATTGCGATATCACCTATGGAACGAACACCGAGTTTGGCTTTGATTACCTTAGGGACAATATGGCCAGATCTCGAGACGCAATGGTGCAACGTGGATTTACCTATGCAATAGTGGATGAGGTCGACTCTATCCTGATAGATGAGGCCAGGACCCCACTTATTATATCGGGACCATCCATGGAATCAGCAAAGCTCTATTACCAGTTTGCTGCCATAGTGCGTACTCTTAAGCCGGATATAGATTACGAGGTCGACGAAGAGAAGCGCATTGTAGTACCGACCGAGTCAGGTATAGAAAAGGTCGAGAAACAACTTGGCCTGGACAACATGTATGATTCTTTGGCAGTTAATTACGTTCATCATCTTACCCAAGCGCTACGTGCCAAGGAACTTTACAAGCGAGATCGAGATTATTTGGTGGCAGACGGTGAAGTGAAGATAGTAGACGAGTTCACAGGCAGGGTTCTGGAGGGTCGGCGCTGGTCTGACGGTCTTCACCAGGCAGTCGAGGCGCAGGAGAGAGTGAGGATTAAAGAGGAAAACCATACATGGGCAACCGTTACGCTGCAGAACTACTTCCGCATGTACGAGAGATTGTCAGGTATGACCGGTACCGCCTCTACTGAGGCTGCAGAGTTTGCAAATACCTATGGAATGCAGGTTGTCACCATACCTACCAATAAGCCAATGGTGAGAACCGATTATCCGGACGTAATCTACAAGACCGAAGACGCTAAATTCAAGGCCATTGCAGATGACATCGCCAAACGCCACAGTAGAGGGCAGCCAGTCCTGGTAGGTACGGCATCAGTCGCCAAGTCCGAAAAGCTCTCCAGGGTGCTTGAGCAGCTAGGCATCTCCCATCAGGTCCTCAATGCCAAGCAGCACGCCAGAGAGGCCGAGATAGTCGTCCAGGCAGGGCGCTTGGGGAGAGTCACGGTGGCGACCAATATGGCTGGTAGAGGCGTAGACATACTTCTCGGAGGTAACCCAGAGGGACTTGCATCACATGAATTGTCGGCAAGAGGTGGCAATAAGGACAATGAGGACAATGATGTCATCTTGAGCAAGTATAGGGACATATGCGAGTCTGAGGCTGAAGAAGTACGCAAACTTGGTGGACTCTATGTACTCGGCAGCGAGAGGCATGAAAGCCGTCGCATCGATGATCAGCTACGTGGCCGATCCGGCAGGCAGGGAGATCCCGGGGAGAGTCGTTTCTTCTTATCGCTAGAGGATGATATCATGCGTCTCTTTGCTACAGGAGCCATGCAGTGGGTGATGGAGAGGGCACTTCCCGAAGACGTTCCCATAGAGGCACGTATGGTCACCAAGGCAATAGAGAAGGCTCAGCATACAGTAGAACAGCGTAATGCAGAGATACGAAAAGATGTCCTGAAATATGATGAGGTACTTAATGAGCAACGCAAAGTCATCTATGCTCGGCGAATCCAAGTCATAGACAATGAAGATCTCCAGGAATTCACCGAAGGATTGATCGAAGAGACTATCTTGAGTCTTGTGGAACAGTACTGCCCCGGCAATTTTTCCGAGGAATGGGATCTGGACGGACTTCTCGTGGATATAAGCCAGTATTATCCGACTGAGTTTCATGAGGATGATCTTGCTGAAGCCACTGACAGGACGCATCTAAGCGAGAGCCTGATTGCTGAGGCAATCAGGTATTACAAATCACGCGACGATTTATTTTCGGGAGGAACTCAAGAGGCGAGAGACATTGAGAGGGAGATCATGCTTCAGATGATCGACCAGCATTGGAGGGATCACTTGATGGAAATGGATTACCTGCGTGAAGGGATCAATCTTCGTGCTATGGGGCAGCTGGATCCTCTCGTAGCCTGGCAGGCAGATGGATACGATATGTTCGGAAAGATGATTGACAGGATAAATGATGATTACCTTCGTTACGTACTGCATGTAGAGACCCTGGAGAGAGTAGATGAGGAGCCTGATCTCGCTCAGGTGAATTACCAGGCAGCAGATGATCCGGCTCAGGATTTTGAAACTATTTCGCAGTCTCTGGTGCAGGCTATGAATTCAAATCTTGGAAATATGGATACAGGAAACAGCTCATCCTTGCCCTCGGGAGCTGGACGTCTGGATCTGCAGTCACCGAGCGCCGGTAGGGCTGAGTTTCATGGCGATATGGATTCTGGTTATGCTCCGGTACCTACCGATCCGGCAGGGAGAGCTAGCTCTGGTCGCCAGCCCGGACATGTGAACGGCGGTGTTGCCAAGGTAGGTAGGAACGATCCATGCTGGTGCGGGAGCGGCAAAAAGTACAAGTTCTGTCATGGCGCGACCTGAAAATCCAGTAGAGGCGGCCAGCATGTTGGACAGCCTGTCGGTTCGGCTGGATGAGGCTGATGTATACATGGGGTTGGATAAGCTGCAAGCCAGGTATACCGAATTGAACGATGAGGTCAGTGACGTACGTCTTTGGGACAATCAGGAGCATGCCAAAGCCGTTACCAGCGAGTTGGCAGCAATAGAGAACGATATAGGTCTGTTGAGAAATTTGCGTGGTACACTGGAGGATGCGGAAACACTATTGGCTTTGATCAGGGAGACGGGGGACGGGAATATGGACCCCGAACTGCTTGAGCTACTCGATAGCATAGATAATAAATTACGTGATCTGGAGATTAGATCGCTGCTTTCAGGGGAGTATGATTCTCAGGATGCTGTCGTGGAGGTACATGCTGGTGCCGGCGGTACTGACGCCCAGGACTGGTGCGAAATGCTGATGAGGATGTATCTGCGATGGGCTGAGCGCCAGGGTTTTGACACAGAGATAGACGAGGTGGTGGAAGGCCAGGAGGCTGGTCTGCTGTCGGCGACTTTTATTGTAAAGGGTAGGTATGCCTACGGTATGCTCTCAGCGGAAAAGGGGGTACATCGTCTAGTGAGGATTTCACCGTTCGACTCTCAGCATCGCAGGCATACCAGTTTTGCATCTGTAGATGCAATCCCGTTTATGGAAGACCTGCCGGAGGTGGAGATAGACGAGAAGGATCTGAGGGTAGATACTTACCGTTCAGCCGGTGCCGGTGGGCAGCATGTGAACAAGACTGATTCCGCCGTCAGACTCACTCATCTCCCTACCGGTCTTGTCGTGACATGTCAGAACCAGCGCAGCCAGCACCAGAATAAGGCTCGTGCTCTACAGATTCTCGCAGCGAGGTTGGCAGAGGTTTACCGGGAGGAGCGCCGGAAGGAGTTGGATGAACTTGGTGGTCCGAAAGAAGAGGTAGCCTGGGGGAACCAGATTCGCTCTTACACTCTCGCTCCATTCCAGCTTGTAAAGGATCATAGGACCCAAGAGGAGACCGGTAATGTGGCGGCAGTGCTCGACGGTGACATTTCGAACTTCATGGAGGCGGAGTTGAGGCGGAGGCGGTTATCATAGGGTCACGCTGTGGCTACATGATGTTTCCATGACGGATTGTTAATGAGTGACTGCAGGTGATGTATCCAGCAGGGAAGGTGCCGGACAGAAGGTAGATGATGTAGTGAAGATGATGCAGTGAAGATCATATCTATCCGTGCATGGCAATGCAATTGATGGTATGATAGCAAGGTAATGATCACGCTTGAAAGTGTTACCAAGACTTACAAGACGGGAACAGTAGCCCTGAAGGACGTTTCTATGGACATCAGCAAGGGGGAGTTCGTTTTTCTCGTAGGCGCTTCGGGTGCCGGTAAGAGTACTCTTATGGCGTTGATACTGCGTGAAGAGCTTCCTGATGACGGCCGTATATGGGTAGCAGGCAGGAATTTGGCCAATCTTCCCCGCTGGAGAGTGCCGTATCTTCGTCGTAATATCGGTTGTGTATTTCAGGACTTCAGGTTGTTGCCGACCAAGACTGTCTTTGAAAATGTTGCATTTGCCCTGCAGGTAATAGGTAGACCGCACCACCAGATAGAGAGACAGGTGCCCCAGGTGCTTGATCTGGTAGGCCTGGCAAGTAAGGCTAAGAACATGCCGGATGAGCTGTCAGGTGGGGAGCAGCAGAGAGTTGCCATAGCGCGTGCCTTTGTCAACAGGCCGTTGATTCTTATTGCTGACGAGCCGACAGGAAATCTGGATCCTTCTACCAGTAAGGATATTGTCCAGTTGCTCGACCGGATAAACAAATCCGGTACTACGGTCGTCGTAGCAACACACGATGCCAACATAGTGGATACTATGCGAAAGCGTGTAATCGAACTTGATAACGGCGAAATTGTTCGTGACCAGAATAGAGGGGTATATGATGTGGATATTGATAATTCCTCCGGCATATCGGCCAGAGACTTAGTGGCTCACTCCAGAGGGAGAAGGGGTTAGCTTTCTTGAGTCTTCCGGTGAGTTTTGCCACCAAAGAGGCGGGGAGCAATCTATGGCGTAACCGCCTGATGACAATTGCTGCAATTTTGACCGTAGCTATTTCACTGTCACTGGTAGGAGCTGCTCTCTTCCTGCGCCAGGGGGTTTCCAACGCAACGACTGAGTGGCGTCATGGTGTAAACGTAATTGTGTGGTTTCATCCGAGCTCTTCTCGTACCGAGCAGGGTGCCGTCGGTGATGAGTTGACTCAGCTCACTTATGTGAAGTCATGTACATACAGAACTCAGACATACAACTACGACCAGGGGAAGATATTCTTCCAGAGTCTGCTTGGTTCAGCGTCAGGTGCTATGACACCCGCCGATACTCCTGCATCGGATCAGTGTGTGCTAAAGGATCCCAATGAAGCTGCCGCCATATCTGCCAGGTTTACGAATATGCCAGGCGTGCTGAACGTCAGTTACCCAAGCAAAGCAATCCATAATATGGAAAATGTCACACATATTGCGCAGCTGTCGTTCTTGATCGTGGCACTCATACTGCTTATCTCTGCTTTGGCGCT
>JAMCPC010000056.1:6495-9240 GCA_023379725.1 Actinomycetota bacterium | reverse complement strand
ATACAAACTGATAACTCAATCAATACACCGCTAACAGTAGTAACTGGTTTAGTTACTCACCGGTATGTAGAGAGGATTTGCATGAACCTTCAAAGGTTGCTATTATTCATAAATTGTTACGGGGTGCGCGTGTTTGCATGGATGTCTGGCGAATCGCTATCTAGTGAATTGCTAGGGGTGCCATCCTATGCAAATGCGTTTGTACGCTCGCTACAAATTGCGGTGGCGGGGTCCGTTGGGCTTGCCGGTCTCGGTGGTATTGACCGGCAAGCTCTACATAGCGGATCTGACGTTACCATAAAGGTAATTTTCAGGAAACTAAATAAGTAAGGCGGTAATAGGACTTATGCGGGTGCAACTATCGGTGCAATGGCAAGCGTACAACCAAACGCGCAACTCACAGGCTATAGAGAGTACGCATTTACATGCAGCTACAGCTCTCGTAATGTCGTTTGCTATCCTGCTCGCAGCATGTGGACAGAGTTCATCAGGACAAAGTCGTATTTCCACACACCAGCGTAGCGGTGCCCATACTACCTTGACTGCATGCGGCACACTGTCGAAAGACAAAAAAGGTTCAGAATCAGCTCATTACAAGAATGGCAAGTTTGCCCATAAATCGTCTGCAGGCAGTTCCTCGGGAACTGGATCCTCAGAAACTGGATCCTCGGGCAACTGCAAGAACACCAGCAATGCCAGTAACACCAGCAGCGCTATTAGACCTCTCTCAAGTGTATCGGTAGACTCAGCAAATACCTCTGTACCAGGCTTCCAGCATTTAGTGGCAGTCCACAGCCCTCAAGCACAGGCTGCTCTCAGCGCATGGTATGCGGAATGGACTGGATTCGATAAGGCTTTTCGTACCATGGACTGGAACTACCCGGAATTCGTGGATAATGAGGGATCTGCACAGCTCACCCATATACAAAAATGGATGCAAAACGCCAAAGCAAGAGGATACATCGGGGTCGGCTATAACTACTTTGCATGGGCTATGGTCATATCAATCAGCAGTAATAAGCCCACATCAGGCCCTAACGGTGGCACGTTGCCTCAGGATAGTCCCTTTGCATCTGTGGTAGTTACCAACGCAGTTGTAAAGGCCTGCATTGTAGCAGATGAGACACCCGTCAAAGCAAGTACCGGCAAACCTATGCCTGGATTCAGCTTAAGCGCAAATGCAGAATACATCTCATCAACAATGATACAAATAACCGGCCGACCCTGGAAGGTCTTAGCAGAACATGCAATAGAAAGGAATACAAAACAATGCGAAAGATAATACTATGGATTATCACGACTATATTGGTAGTGATACTGGCAGCAGTACATTCACCCGTTGCTCTGGCGGCATCGAGTAGTACCCAGGGAAGTGCCAGTGCTACAGACGGAAATGGTCACAATGTGGTTGTACATACATCATCTACAACTACTACATCGGGTACGCCAGGATCCACCACAACGACCAGCAGCTCAAGCTCTACATCAGGTACTTCCAATGTAAAGTGTTTTGCAACAGACCAATGGCCGGCTACACAAGGCGGAGTAAAGGGAACAGAGGAAATCGTACTCTGTGTCACGCCAGGAGGTCAGACAACCAGCGAATGGACACAGTTTGTCTCGTCCACCAATACAACTCGACAGCCATCGGTACCGCCACAGGTAATAGGAGAAAATGCTGCATCAAGCATCACCCTGCCTAATCCGGTCATCGGAATAAATCCGACTGCATTTGGAGTAATCAACCTGCCGGTATGGCTCTGGATAGCTCCCTCCATCTGGCATTCCTACAGTGCATCTGCAAGTGCGGGAAGTATAAGCGCAACCGCCACAGCAACCCCTGTCTCTGTCACGTGGTCTATGGGCAATGGACAAGAAGTGAGCTGTAGTGGCGAGGGAACACCATACAATCCACAGATACCCGTATCACAACAGAGCACAAGCTGTTCATACACCTATCGTTCGCTACCAGGTGAAGGGCAATCATACATTAGCGGCAATCTCTCTGGAACTACGACAATCCAGGCAACTATCGAATGGGATGTCTATTGGAGCTCATCAGGAGTGAGCGGTGGTGGGCAGCTTGCTCCCCTTACCACCACAGCTACCATGCAATACCAAGTGCAACAAATCGAATCAGTCATAGGAGGATAAAGTGAATTCACTACGAAATACCCTTGTGCGACCGGTACAGGAGACCGGAACCACTGAAACAAATACACTCAGACTCAAACCCACAAGAGCAAACAGAAGACCGGCCTTGGCGGCGGCATCTGCTCTCATTATTGTCGTATGCGGAGTACTCTTTGCATCACTATATGCAAATGCAAGCGGAAAGGCTTCAGTCTTGGAGGTTACACACACAGTGACAGCCGGAAGCGCAATTACAACAAGCGAATTGAAGAGCGTAGATATATCGCTCAGTGCACAAGGAAGTACGATACCTACTTCGGCAGCCTACTCGATTATCGGTAAATCTGCGTCAGTCACAATTCCTGCAGGCAGCATACTAAACCGTGCAGACGTAACTTCAAGCTGGCAGCCACCTGCGGGTGAATCGCTTGTAGGAGTCGGGCTAAGGCAAAGCCAGCAGCCAGCATCAGGCGTGCAGCCGGGAGAGTATGTAGACGTAGTATTGACAGGAGCACCTGGGGCAGCGTTTCAATCTGGCGGCACCACTCAACCAGCAAGTGCCATACAGGGACAACCTGTAACAGGAGGGGCAGCCAACAACGTTGCAAGTAG
>JAMCPC010000056.1:0-6087 GCA_023379725.1 Actinomycetota bacterium | reverse complement strand
GTCACGACCCTGGCATGCTGTCTTGGAGCAGTGTGGCCTGTGGAGCGCAGAGTAGTGATCATGGAGGCAGACCCTGCTGGAGGTGATATCTGTACTCGATTCCTGCTGCCGGATGCACCCGGATTGATGACTCTTGCTCTGGCGACAAGAGGAAACAGCAATGGCATGATAGATATCGATCAGCATGTACAGGTGCTTCCAGGAGGTCTGGAGGTACTGATAGGGCCTCCCAACAGTGATGCCGCGCTCTCGCTGGACAGAGAGGTAGTAGCACTAAGTCAACTAATATCAATATCTACCAACGATATAGATCTTATTATTGACTGTGGACGCATATCCCCCGCTCTGCAGAGTCAAATGGCTATCCTGGAACGGGCAGACATCGCTATTATGGTATCCCCACTCGATGCAAGAGTGGTACCCCATGCCGAAAAAATGATTGCCCGTATAAACAGTGTACGTAGCCACTGGCAGGGAGAACCACCCGTCAAGGTCGTGATGTCTGGGAATGGAGGGGCCAAGCCCAAAGAACTCGCAGAAGCACTCGGAATAGAACTAATCGGCTCAATACCGGTAGACTATCAAGGTGCTGCAGTGGCATGTGGGCACCCGGGGAATAATGCCGCATTTGCAAAATCACACCTCATAAGAGCTTCTGTAACCATTGCATCCGAGGTTACTCATAATCTTGCAATGATTGACAGAAGTATCATGCCAGACGATAAAAATACCAACCCAATGCCCAGTGATCACCCAATGCCCAGTGATCAAGAAAAAGACAGCAGCAATATGCCCGCTGAGATGAGGTCGGCATGACAGGAATAGGAGCGCAAACCAGCCTCCTCCAGAGTGAGGAGGATACCATAGATATCCTTGATCAAGGAACTGCAGCAAATGCAGATACGGCATTTCACTACGACTTGGTACAAAAGATTCGCGCTGAAGTAGCTGAGGATATCGCTATGGAGGAGTCCACCGGCCTGGACATAGAAGATCGTAAGGAGCTTGCACGCAGCATTGGGCTGGCACGTCTAAGGGCTATATCAGCTCAAAGAATAGCAGGCGGACTGGACCCACTGGGTACCGAAGAAGAGCAGTATATTGCCCAAGAGGTGCTCGACTCTCTCTTTGGACTTGGAAGATTGCAAGCACTGATAGAGGATGAACGTATTGAGAACATTGATGTAAATGGCTACGATACTGTCTGGGTAACTCGTGAGGACGGTAGCAAAATGCTCTGCCCTCCTGTCGCATCAAGCGATGATGAGCTCATATCAATCATACAGAACGCAGCAGCACGATTAGGTCATGCAGAGAGGCGTTTTGATACTGCTCACCCAGAACTTGACTTACGCCTGCCAGACGGAAGTAGGTTGTCCGCCCTAATGTCTGTTACCAAACATCCAGTACTGTCAATTCGCCGCCATCGATTTATAGGAATGACCCTGGACGACCTGGTAGAACGAGGTACCCTCAATGAAGGATTGGCCTCTTTTCTCAGTGCCGCCGTACGGGCAAGAAAAAACCTCATAATAGCCGGAGCTATGAACTCAGGCAAGACTACGCTTATGAGAGCACTATGCAATGAAATATCTCCACGCGAACGAATCGTAACAATTGAACAGGCATTTGAGTTGGGACTGGACACGATGCCGGATCGCTACCCCGATTTGATCGCCATGGAAGCCAGGCAGGCAAATGCTGAGGGAGCTGGGGAAATTACAGTGAGCAGGCTGGTAAGAAGAAGCCTGCGAATGAACGCTGATAGGGTCATAGTCGGAGAAGTACTTGGAGACGAGATAATCCCAATGCTGAACGCCATGAGTCAGGGACGTTCGGGGTCGATGTGTACTATACATGCCGACTCCTCAGAGGGAGTGTTTAGAAGGATATCATCCTATGCAATACAGGCACAGGAGCGCCTACCCATTGAAGCCAGCAACCTTCTTATAGCCGGTGCCATACATTTCGTAGTATTTTTAGACGTCTCTCTTGACAGTGATAGCAACGACAACTACGACAGCAACTATGACAACAACAACTATGACAACAACAATATAGACGACATACCAGATCAGCTCAATGAGTGGCAAAGTGACCTATACGGCGATAGAAACAATAAACGACTCGGTGCAGGTCGACCATACTTCAGAGCGGCCAAGCGACTCAGGTTCGTCTCTTCTGTACGCGAGATTATTGATGCAGAAGGTGTACAGGTCATTTCCAACGAGGTATTCAAACCAGTTCATGACAGACACGCCATAGAAGGTGCCCCACTACGAGCCCAGACGCTTGATGAACTCGTGGAACATGGTTACGATCCAGCACTCAATACGACCGGGGATTTTAGCCAATGACATTGCTTATGCTGATTAGCCTATTGGGCATGTTGCTCGGTGCCGGTGGCCTACTGGTCTATATGGGTGGAATTTCCTTTCTTCCCAAGACGTGGCCTGCTAAAGATAAAAGCAAACACTCTACCCAAGAGGAAAACTACGACAGCAGCGATACCCCCAATCATAGATTCGGCATCTTGAACATGGGTGACCTTCGGAGAAAGGTTATCCTGTCGTCGCTTGGTGCACTCGTAGTTATCGCCATTACACGATGGCCAGTAGCTGGTCTGCTTGCCTTCTGTGCCGGCCTGGGTATACCCGCAGTAATCGCCGCGACACGAAGCTCACTGGATGGAGGAAAGGTAGAAGCTATTGCAAGCTGGACGGAGCTATTACGCGATAGTCTTGCTTCATCCTCAGGGCTACTACAAGCAATTATGTCGACTGCTCAGATCGCACCACAACCTATAAGACCGGCACTGCAACGTATGACATCTCGTTTGGCAAACGGAATGCCCCTTGCCACAGCTATCACCAAGTTTGGAAGGGAGCTTGATGATGCCAGTGGTGATATCGTAGTATGCGCATTGCTGCTGGCTGCCAGTGCCAGGACGCAAAAATTGTCGGATCTGTTGGGAGAGCTCGCTACTTCAATGCGTGAAGAGGTAGCGGTTCGGATGCGTATAGAGGCAAGCCGCGCCTCAGCAAAAAGCAGTGTTAGAACGGTAGTGATCTTTTCAGTGGTGTTTTTTATAGGGTTAATGCTACTTGCCCACTCATATCTTGCTCCATTTGGCTCTATGACCGGGCAGTTGGTACTGCTCTTCGTCGGAGGATGTTATGCGGTAGGAGTGTGGCTTATGCTTAAAATGGACAAACCTCCAACCCCTATAAGGCTACTCGGCCAGGACTCCTCGATAGGTACCGACTCGCTCAATGGTATACAGCCATGACAGAGGCATTACTATTGGGAATGTCGATAGGAGCAGCTATCCTAATGGCAGTGGCTTCATTCCGCACTCCAACAATCAAAACAATACCCACTGGCAGGACAGTGAATTCCAGGACAGTGAATTTCAGAGACCAAGTAGGTGCCAAAAAGAGAGTTGGGATAGCCATAAATAACCGAGCCTATACAGACTCGCCATCTCTCCAATCCTCACCTGCTACGGAAAGTAGTGAGCGTAGCGTGCTACTGAATGCAGTAAACCGTATCCCACTTTTTTCCAACGCTACACTGTCAATATCAGAATATATATCGTCGTCAAATATACTTAATTCATACCTGGGCACGATGCTACTGATCACCGGCGTACCACTACAGAGCCTATGCGCAGAATCCCTGTTTAGCGCTATTGCCGGACTGGTGATAATCCCCTTATTCATGACTGTTATATACATAGCAGGGATACATATACCGGCTGCAGCTACTATATTGCTGGGGATAGTCGGAGCAGGTGCGGCAGCCTCTATGCCAGTCCTCGAACTGATATCGAGAGCTCGTGAGATGAGAGATGTAGCACGCAGAGCAGTCAGCTCATATATAGATTTGGTAGTGCTCTGCCTTGCAGGCGGCATGGGAATAGAGGGAGCTCTATTTGCAGCGGCAGGAGTAGGTGACAACTGGTTCTATGAGCGGATACGCCGCACACTACGCATCGCCCGAAGGTCGGGAGGCTCGATGTGGGAACATATCGGAATGCTTGGTGAAGAATTGGATCTTCCGGAGCTGAAAGAACTGGCAGTAGCGGTCGGCCTTGCCAGTAGTGAGGGCGCACGTGTTAAGGCAACGCTGTCAGCAAAGGCTGCATCTATGAGGAAAAGGGAACTGGCTGAATCTGAAATGAGAGCCAATAGAGCCACAGAACGCCTTTTCCTACCCAGCATGCTATTACTACTGGGGTTTTTAATCTTTATAGGATATCCAGCTACCACGAGGATTCTTGGAGGGTTATAAATTGAAGATAACTCTTGGATGGTTTCGACCAGGAATGACTCTTGGATGGTTGCAAAATCAAGATCTCTAACCAGAGAAAAAATAAATATTACCGATACAGAAAGGAGAAAATTAACATGATAACAAATATACGTGCAATATGGATAATGGCCAGAGTAATGCTTCATTCCAGGCTGGAGGTGAGCGAGGTAGGAAGTGTCGTAGAGAAGGTCATACTTACCGCGATATTTGCTGCACTGGCGCTTGCGATTGGGGCGATCATTGTCGCTAAAGTCACGGCAAAGGCTAATTCGATCAACCTCAACTGAGAGGTGAAGAGTACCTTGCTGAACGATAAATCGTTATACGAACTTGGATCGACCGTAGTGGAGGCAGTAATCATCATACCGGCATTCATGCTTCTCCTACTGGTGGTCTGCCAGGCAGTGCTATGGGCAGAGGCATCCCAGACCGTACAGGCTGCTGCCGCTTCAGGTGATCAAATTGCTTGCGAGTATGGCGGCAGCCTATCCGGAGGTGTATCAGCCGCTGAAGGAATGCTTACGGCCCACTCTTCCGGCCTGGTCTACAACGGATCTGTGGTTGGCAGCCTGTTACCAGCAAGCATGGCTGAGATCAAGGTTTCGGGTGTAGCTGAATCAATCATCCCTGGAATGCACTTTTCCGTAAGTGCTGTACGAATTGGTCCCCAGCAACGCTACAGGAGTTCCGGGTGATGACCAACCCCGCCTTGCAAGCCCCCGGCTGTAGCCGTGGGGAGGATGTCAGCAAATGCAGTTGCCGTGAAGCAGTTACAGCCAAGCGTGGGTCGAGACCGTTAAGCATGGGTGGATGGAAGATCAACGCGGCGTGTGGAAACTGTCCGAAGGTCGAGACCGTTAAGCGTGGATCGATGACTGGAAATCGTGATGCCATGTCAGGAGGAGTGATGTGACTGGAGAACGCGGCTCTATGACTGTGGAGTTAGTAGTGCTGGCACCAGTACTGGTGCTATTTATGTTGATAGCGGTATCCTTCGGCAGGGTCGAGAGAGCTCGTCAGGAGGTGGTTGCCGCCGCCCGGGCGGGTGCCGAGGCAGCCTCAGTGATGCCATCTGCCGGACAGGCTGGAATAGCAGCAAACGAGGCTGCCGTTCCGTCAGTATCCGACCAGCAATTCACCTGCCATCCATTTGGGGTGAATACGGATACTTCTAACTTCCGACCCGGAGGAAACGTGTCTGTTAGCGTCTCATGTTCAGTAAATCTTTCAGACTTGTTGGTACCGGGATTCCCTGGATCGGTCACCATAAGTGCCTCCAGGAGTGCCCCCGTGGATCCTTACCGCGTCGTCCAGGAAGGATGACGCAAGGAATGGAGAAGGGAAAGTGTCAACTACTCCGCCCTTACGGACGGAGTATCCGAGGCGTGAAAAAGTGATGAATCCATCTAGCCACGATATCTACTGTCCATCTAATCATGAGTCAGGATCACTGACCGTATTTGTCGCTATTATATCGCTGGCGCTATTTGTCATGGTAGGACTGGTAGTCGACGGAGGATCGGCCCTTGCTGCCGACAGATCCGCTTACAGCGTAGCAGAGCAGGCAGCACGGGCAGGAGCGGGACAAATCTCGATAAGTCAACTCAGATCAAAGGGTGTAGTTGCGCTCAATGACAGTAAGGCTGTGAACGCTGCTGTATCCTACGCTGCAACAGCGGGACTACCTGCAACTGCTTATGTCAGCGGTAGCACTGTCATCGTACATATTTCTTACTCTAGACCTACTACGATAATATCACTTATTGGTATAGA
>JAMCPC010000055.1 GCA_023379725.1 Actinomycetota bacterium | reverse complement strand
GTGGCTGCCACAGCAATTGTCGAGCAGATTCCGGTTGTTACTCAGGACAATGATTATGAGGCCATTCCTGGTGTCGAGGTAATCCGGGTCTGAGTTCGGCACTTCATCGAGTCGATCTTGGTATCCAGACGAAGAGAGAGCGTTATGATGTGTTACAGATTAGTCCAAGTAGCACCGGTGGTGGATACCTGACGGTATATGCAGGCAGTACTGCACCCACTACATCTGATGTGAACTTTTCTACAGGAGGCACTGATTCCAATATGGTGATCTCAGGGTACAGCCACTCTGTTAAGATTTTTTGATGCGAGGGAACAACGGAGCAACTTTGGACAAGTGAATCCCTCCAGGATACATGCCCCACTCCAGTGCATCGGGTAGACGTTCAGTTTCAGGGCTACCAGACAATCCGATACCATTCCATATAGCTGTGGCTGTCTCCGGCATAGCGGGCGCAACCAGTAGAGATATGATTCTTAGTGCTTCCAGCGCTGAGCCCAATATCTCATTTACCTCACTTCCCGGCTCTTTACGCCAAGGTTCGGTGGCCTCCAAAGCACTGTTTACCTCTCTGACAAGCTGTAATGTCTCACGCAATGCATTATGTGGAAGATGCTGCCCCCAGGCATTCATTGCTTCGGTTGTTGCCTGCGTTGTACGTATTGCCAATTGCTGTACGATCTGTTCTGGTGTGTATGTCATGTCAGCCTGTTCGGATGTGAGCGAAGGAGTATGTGTAGCTTCCAAATTGTCTATAGGGAGTTCTTTTGATATGGCAGGCGGTGGAGGGCTAATTGAATCACATTTTGAATTGACTACGGTCACCACTCTTGAAAGGAGGTTGCCAAGATTGTTGGCCAGGTCGGCGTTGTAACGCTCTGTCATGCCCTCGTAGGAGAAGTCACCGTCCGCACCGAGAGGTACCTCTCTGAGAAGATGGTACCTCACAGCATCTACACCAAAATCATTGGTTAAATCTCCTGGAGCGATCTGATTTAACTTGGACTTTGACATCTTTTCTCCAGAAACCAACAACCAACCGTGAACCAGTATTTGGTGAGGTGGGTCAATTCCAGCAGCCATGCACATAGCAGGCCACCATACGCAGTGAAATCGTAGTATATCTTTGCCTATTACGTGATGTACGGACGGCCACAGTCGATCCATCCTGGAGGCATCGCTACCATATCCTATCGCAGTCAGATAATTTACCAAGGCATCAGACCATACATAAAAGACATGATCAGAGTCCCATGGAACAGGCACACCCCAGGTGAGCGATGTGCGTGTAATAGACACCGGCTCCAGGCCGCCTTTTATAAAACCAACTGCTTCATTGCGCTTGGTGACAGGGACTACTGCTTCCGGATTATTTTCGTACCATTCAAGTAGCCGGCTCTCAAGTGCGGGAAGATCAAAAAAATAGTTCTCCTCTTCCATCTCCTCGACAATACGGCCATGTTCACGGCACTTACCGTTATCCAGCTCGTTCTCCTTCTTGTAGCTTTCGCAGCCGACGCAGTAGAGTCCCTTGAAAGTCCCTTTGAAAATGTATCCATTCTCTTTTATCGTAGAGAAAAAGTTCTGTACTGTGGAATAGTGTCTTGGCTCTGTAGTCCTGATAAACTCGTTATTCGATATATTAAGCTCAGCCCATGCATTACGAAAGCGTACCGACATCTGATCTGTCCATTGCAAGGTGCTGACACCATGTGAACTTGCAGCCTCTGCCACCTTTTTCCCATGCTCGTCGGTGCCTGTAATAAAGTACACATCATCCCCCATCATTCTGTGTACCCTGGCCAATGAGTCAGCTATGACCATGGTATAGGCATGCCCTATGTGTGGAGCGTCATTTACATAATAAATCGGTGTCGTAATATAAAAAGATTCCACTGTAGTACCGTACAATACCATACTGCCGACATATCCGTGTGACTACCCGGTGGCCAATGGCCACGTTGCTGGGTTAGCTGGCTGTGGCTGTAAGCCAGCTGTTGTATGTCCTGGTGGCTTGTTTAGACCTGAAGAACCAAGTTTAGTGAGTAATACTGGATGCGTTTAAGCTTAGTTCCAGCGTTACGAACGACACCCATGGGAGTGCGGCCAACAGAAGGTATATGCCTCTGCTGTGCCCGTTTCGCAAGACAAGTAATAGATACGCTCCTGTACATATTGTGAACACAGCACTAATAATTGCTACCGTAGGTAATTGCCACGGGGTAAATGATACGGCAATGAAGCCGAGGATACAGCTTTGAAACGCGGCAGAACCGGCAACATTGCCGAAAGCCAGGCTGTCAGCACGGGAGCGTACCCAGAGTATGCTGTTTAGCGTTTCTGGAAATTCTGTCGCTAACGGTATAGCTATAAGCGCAAGCAATAGAGGGCTCATTTGAATGGTTGTAGCTGCTTTACCTATCTGGGAAACGAATATGTCGGAGCCTACGATAAGCAGAGCAATCGAGATAGATAGTTGAAGTGCCACCAAGACCCAGTGTGGCGTAGATTTTTTTCTCAGGGTTATATGGAGAGGTTCAGGAGTTTTACCGGTCGGGGTACTATTTTTTAGGGTAGCAATAACATATATGGAGTATAGAATAATCAAACATACTCCCCAGGCCAGGTGAGCAGCAAAGGGCAATGGCATAATCAGAAGTGACATAGAAAAGGCCACCAGGAACACGCCAAGATCGCGTCGGCTTTGAGATGGTGGTATTTGAAGGCCGGTGCTTGGATTGGAGTCGGAATCAGAGCCGGAGTTGGGGTCGGTGTCGGGATTGAAGCCGGGGTCGGTGTATGGGCCTGGGTCTGAACCGAAGCCGGAACCGGGGTCGGTGCATGGATTGGAGCTGGAGCCGGTGTGAAGGTGCCTTACCATCACCGCGATACCGGTAATTCCCGTTCCGAGGCTAAGAAGCATGAAAGAGGAGCCGAGTACCGCTCCGGTAGCGATGGCCGTTGAGTGTGGCCTGTTCGCGATAATTGCCACTACAGGTACTATCGTCTCCGGCAGGGAGGTACCCAAGGCTGCCAGGAGGCTCCCAGTGGCACCGGTTCCCAGCTGAAGTAGGTATCCTGCCCATTCTACGGCGTTGGTAAACAACTCTGCGCCGATTACTATAGCGAGAATGCTGCCAGCCAGCAAGATGATTAAGTTCACTATGACAATTTAATACATTACATGTGCCAGTGTAGTATCCCGCAAGAGGCTCAGCGGATAGGCAGGTTGGATCAGAGAGCAGTTTATCCAGGCGAGTAGGGCAAGGCGGAGAAGGAGAGGCAGGCTGGAGCGCCTGCTCGACGACGACAAACCATGACCGGCTTACGCCACAGGTCATGGCTACCGATTGTCATGCGAAGTCTGGGGGGCGGCAAGCCCGAGATGTTTATCCGCTGAGCCTCCAGATAACGTCACGCTATTTACGGAGCACTACACTAGTTATTTCAGATGCGTAGAGCCTGAGCTGTGTGCAGACGGCGTAACCGGCAGGTGAATTATCATGGTCGTGGTGTAGGTGCTTGTAGAGATTACCATGATTGTAGGTGACTTTGCATCGGCGATGTATATGCTGTTGCCTCCTGGAGAGAGCGTTACAGTTACTGGGTCGGAACCTGCCTCCCGTGACATTGTCATTTTTCCTGTAGTGAAATCAACCACCTCAAGCATGTTTCCCTCTTTGCCCGTATTTACAGTGCGGTCATTACCGGTTACGGTATAGGCAACAGAATCAGTTGCAGATGCAGCTATTCCATAGGGGCAGCCATCGCCCACAGGAGCGCGGACTGAAGCTATTACCTCAAAGGTAGCCGTACTGATTTCATCGACGCTGCAGCTTACTTTGTCTGCTACGTAGACGTACCTGCCATCTTTCGACATAGCCATGAAAAACGCCCCATTACCTACTTTTATGTCGGCGATTTCCTGGCCGGTTATTGTATTGAAGACATAGACGTAGTCGGAATAGTTGGCACTGTCTGGGCCGGATAAAGAGAGATTGGTAACCGCATACGCCTCTGATACCCATACCTCACTACCGTTCGGGGTGACAGATACGCTGGTTGGGTGCCAGCAACCAGCTGAGTTTGGTGTGAAGCACCCCTGTGTATTTGATTGAGACGGTACAACGGTAGCGGCAGCGGCAGCAGTAGTGCCTCTGGCAGTGCCGGCAGGTAAATGACTGGGAGAAGATGCAGCAGTGGCTATGGAAGGCGTAGGAGGCTGCGTAGAAGACGGCGTTAATGTCGGAAGCAGCTTGTCGGTAACGTCAAACGTCGATGTATTGATTACGGCCACGTAACCTTCGTTCAGCACGCCATTCACAGTGACATACGCAGTTGATCCATTGGGAGAGAATGCCACGTCAATAGGTCCGCCCGGCAGGGGAATGTTAGCTATGACACGATTGGTGGATGCCTCTACTACGCTGACAGAGCCACCGGTCTGTCCCAAGCTCTTTTCAAGGGAGGAGACGGAAGTATTCGCCACCCATATTTGTCTGCCGTTTGGATTGACGGCCAATCCCGTAGGTGTCTGGCCTACGGGAATTTTTCCTGTAAGTGTGCCGTTATTGGCGCTGTATATATCCAATAGATCTTTTGAGGGAACGGTTACATATACCGCTGCACCATTGGGTGAAATAGCTACATTCATACCGTACAACGATGGATTTGTGTGATAAGCCGGAAAATTCAAGTTCAAATTCAAGTGCAAATTGTCAATACTATGCACTATGAGTGCCACACAACCGCCAATCAGAATCATGAAGCCCAGCAGGGTAAAGGTTACAATACGTGCAGTTCTGTTACGCCTATACTTTGGTTGCCCGGGAAGGGTTGGAGGTTGCATCGGAGGTGGCTGGTAGTATCCACGTGGTGCATTCCAATATGCGCGCGGATCAAAGTTTGTCATGGTAGCTATAGCATGGAGGGTATGGTGCATTCCAATATGCGCGCGGACCAAAGTCGGGCACACTACCGCGAACCGCGGGTGTCTTTTGCATTCCAATATGCGCGCGGATCAAAGGTGTGTGGATCAGGGGCACTATTTCCATAGGCACTCCCTTCATAGGGTTCTCACCATAGTTGCCCGCATCAAAAGAACGGTCGTCTGCCACATACCAATGTTACTATCAAATCAGCTACTTTTATTCCCAAGCCAATTAATCGTAGGAGAGATATCCCCCAGGCATCCACAGCTATGACGGTGGTTACTATTAAATGAGTTCCTTTTATTACCAAGCCAACTCTGCTGAGAACAGATAATACCTGTCAGGTAAGCATGGCGGTCGAAGTATCGGAATGAATTACGTACGTATATAACTAAGTATTTTCAACGATACAGATTAGTTGGCAACCCCGTTGCGATAGGCTGGTAATAGGCTCATAATATAAATATAGAGGTAGTTTATGAGCATGGAGCAAAGGAGTAGAAATATGGGTAAATCTGTAGTGCTAGTAGGAGTAGATGGTACGCACAATTCCCAGCGTGCGTTGATTTGGGCAGCCAGAGAGGCAAAACTGCGTGGGGCAGTGTTACTAGTGGTGCATGCATGGCAGTATCCATTCGAGGCGCTCTCCAATGACTACGTTCCACCCATACCGGATGAATCAGAGGTAGAGCTATGGGCAGATGATGTAGTAAACGATGCGATACAAAAACTACGTGAAGAGGTGAACGACCTTGGTGATCTGGAAATCAAGACTCGTGCAATTAATGGAACAGCC
>JAMCPC010000054.1 GCA_023379725.1 Actinomycetota bacterium | reverse complement strand
TGGCATGGGGTACATACCTACTGGTACAGGTGCGCTTTGCCGCATCCACCTACCCATTCGTAATCTTTGGCCATCATCTATCTATGTACATAGGCGTGCCTGCCGTAATCGTCAATCTGGCCATTGTGTTTGTAGGCAGTGGTATCAGTATACTGCTAACTCACAAGCAATAATCTCATTGGTAATACTATCGGTAAACACCTATCGGTAACCACCGAGTATTGATAGGTAATTTCACCGTAGCGCATTCTTTGTACCAAGAATACAATAAGTATTATGCACACTATAAGTATGCACAGAATACAACATATAAGGAGGTACGAAAGTGCTAAGAAAAACATTCGACATGATATCGGTAATCGTAGGAGTAGGACTTGCAATTCTACTGATTATCATAGGCTCTGTTGCCCTATGGGGTTATAGCTACTCCAGCAGTCAGGTTCACAATCAATTGGCAGCTCAAAAAATATTCTTTCCTCCTAAATCAGCATTTACGCCTGCCGCAATGGCTGCATCGCATGGTGAGGTTACTCCAGCAATGATTCCGTATATTGAGAAATATGCGGGACAGGAGATGACCAATGGTGCCCAGGCCAAGGCGTATGCCAACCATTTCATAGCAATCCATCTCAATGAAATTGGTCACGGACAGACCTATGCTCAGCTTTCTACTGCCGTTAGAAGTCTAAAGCCCGGAACTGCTGCATATACCAAGGCAGAAGCAACTGTACAGACAGTATTTCAAGGAACGACGCTCAGGTCAATGCTTCTTGAAGCTTACGGTTTTTGGCAAATTGGCCAGTTTGCTCTGATAGGTTCAATCATAGCATATATCGTAGCGTTTATATTATTAGTAATTCTTGTGCCGTTAGGTATCTGGCACATGCGAGAGACAACTGATGACTCATTGCTCTTCATTGAAGAGAGTGATGCTGCCAAGAAAGAGGAGACAGTATAGGCAGACTAACATTGGCCTGATTCTAAAGGCGCTGGCTGGTAACAATGACAGATTGTCATGGAGTACCAGCCAGCGCTATCATTATCCAGTAGTTTCTTTTCCTCCACGGGGCTCGTATCTGACATCATGCCGACCTTGCGGTTAGCATTAGACAATTCAATTACCTCGTATCAATTACCTCGTAAAGATTTCGATAGCCTCGTAAAGATCGTGAATAATAATCCAATTAACGCTCTTCTACGAGAAGAGACTGAAGTGCATGACCTATCTGCCCGTCTCTATCCCATACAGCACTCTGAGCAAGCCCAACTCCTATATCGGCAACTTGAGTAGACGCGTCCAGACATACCCACTCTCCGATTGGCATCCTGGTAAGATACACTGTAAGGTCTGGATTTATAAATATGTGGCTGTCAAAACCCAATATAGAACTGATACCATTACCAAAATCAGATACCGCCATCACTCTTTGCAACGGAGTTGGAGCATCTCCAAGCACTATATCTTTAGTCAGCCTTATCCATGCTGTAGCAGGCCCCTTCTCCCTAAAGGCACCAGCTACAAAACGCATATCTACAGCCGAATTGTGAAATGCAATATAATCGACCATATCATTATCATCTGCCATTGGGGTGCCGGATTCAGGCGGGGGTGGAGTAAGAGCAGAAGTATCCATGTAGCCCGACAGGGATTTACCAGGAAGCTCAATAGTACCAGTACGTAACTCCAACGCGGTTGCCCTGGCTACTTCCTTTTCACCTGCCTTAATTGATGCCTCCAACAGCTGAACTCGGCGTCCAGGACGTAAAATCCTGGATGACACCCTCAGCGGAGTCATCGGGACAGGACGAAGTAATTCGACTGTAATACGTACAACTACCATAGACCTCTTCTGAGCTGTACTATTGGCACTGGCATTGGTATCGCTACTTGCTGTCTCCAGCTCTCCTGTGTATTCTTCTATGTCTCTCGCCAAAAGTGCAGCCACAGGTCCTCCATGAAGGGCATCCTTATCCCAAGGACCACGAGCAAATTCTGTGGGCATCCAGACAGATTCTCTACCTCTTTGGGTATTTGACTGGCCAAATTGGCTAGTCTCAGACACTGAGACATCATTGCCAGCCTCTTCCATGTCGACCGGTATAAAAAGAGACTCTCTTTGAGAACTACTCACTCCATTACTGCTGCTTCTGGCAACACTGCTGCTTCTGGCAACGACCACATAGCGAGCTTCAGAAAATTAAATCCCAAAGATATGTATACAGGTGGCAGCTGGCTCGGTACCAAGAAACCCACCCGCATTTTCACATAATGCCAGTTTGGGTCCGTCTACCTGCCTATCACCTGCTCTGCCCTGCAACTGCCAGGTGACCTCCGCTATCTGGGCGAGCCCTGTAGCGCCGATAGGGTGACCCTTGGACAGCAACCCCCCACTGGTGTTTACCGGACGGCTTCCACCAAGTGCAGTTTCACCTTTAGCCAGCAGTGCTGGCCCCTCTCCTTTGGCACACAACCCCAGCTCCTCATAGACTATCAATTCCGCTGGAGCTGCAGCATCGTGCAACTCAATGACATCAAGATCGTCGGGTCCCACCCCAGCTGATTCATAAGCACTCTGTACCGCCCTCTCGACTGTGTTTGGCTCTCCCTTGTTCACTACATCCTTACCAGTACCGAGTATAGAGGCCAAAACTTTAACAGGATTAGCGATACCAAGCTTCTTGGCTGCATCCTCAGAGCATAAAATAGCTGCAGCAGCTCCATCACCAATAGGAGAACACATCAATAGGGTAAGTGGATCAGCTATCAGCCTACTGGACAGTACATCCTCACGGCTCACAAGATCCCTGAATTGAGCCTTCGGATTAAGTGACGCATGCTTCCTGTTTTTTACGGCAACATCAGCAAAATCTTCTGCAGTAGCACCACTCTTTGCCATGTACGCCTTTGCAGCAGCGGCATAGAACTCCATAAACAGCGAATGATCCCCACCCTTACCTTTTTTCTTGCCCTGCAGATCTGATTCACTACCTGTAGCCACTTTATCCTGTCCAGATGTACCTTCTTCATGAGCTCCACCAGATGGGCTACTAGCTGAAATAGGCTCATCCCCTCGCAACTCCGCAGCCTGGTCGTGCATCCCCAATTTTTCGAGGACATCCACCATCCACTCGATATCCACAGCAGTCCCAATTGCTCTGAAGCTGCGTTTCTTGTCCGGATGGCTAAGTTTTTCAGATCCGACCGCAATCACTACATCGTAAAGCCCACCGGCCACTGCCGTCCACGCCAAATGAAATGCAGTGGATGCAGACGCACAGGCATTTTCTACATTGCACATAGGTATGCCAGAAAGACCAGTATATCGTAGTGCAGCCTGTCCCCTGATCATCTCCTGACCAGTAATGATTCCTGCTACCGCATTCGAGAAATATGCAGCCTGGATCTGAGCAACCTCCACGCCAGCCTGAGCCAACGCTTCACTCACAGCTTCTTCCGCCATGGAGCGAACTCCCCGATCAAGATACTTGCCAAATGGTGCCATGCCTGCACCTGCTACTATTACATTACGCATAGTGTCTCCTTATCATCTGGAACTACTAATAATATTCTACAATTGCCGAACAATACATCCAAGCCGTCCCTGATGAAATTGATCCATGCACTATTCTTACATAACCATTCTCGTACATAACTATCTTACTGACTCTCTATACAAAATGCACATCGTAGCCTATACTGCATAGGCTCCATGTCCCCATGTACTATGTTGTAGGTATGGACAGCGACACAACACATATTTCAAAGGTGAACTCCAAGGGAGAGCAATCCCCGTCCGCAGGGGGAGGTAAGTTCATCTCCTCATCTGACCCGACTTCTGGACACGGTCGGATGCCAAATACTTCGCCAAATGTATCGCCGAGAGTACGCTTTGCCCCATCGCCGACAGGATACTTCCATGTAGGTAGCGCAAGAACAGCCTTGTTCAACTGGTTATATGCCCGACGGCACCACGGCACCTTCATCCTCAGAATTGAAGACACCGATCAGGAGAGGGGTCGGGAGGAATGGACTGAAGGAATTTTATCAGCACTCGACTGGCTTGGTCTACATTATGATGAAGGTCCCTACCATCAATCAGAGCGTACCTCCCTATATAGCCAGGCGTTGTCCAAGCTGTGGGAGGATGGGTTTCTGTATGCATGTGACTGTAGCCGTGAAGAGGTAATCGAACGAACACGCAACAACCAGACTCCAGGATATGACGGCCACTGTAGAGATCTCGGACATTCAAGAGAAGGTCGGGCACTGCGTTTCAAGGTACCACATAGCGGATCAACTACAGTAAACGACATCATCCGCGGTACCGTGGAATTTCCTCACCAGGCTATGGAGGACTTTGTGGTAGCAAAATCCGATGGCAGCCCATTGTTCGTGTTGGCCAATGTAGTGGATGATATAGATATGAGCATCACACATGTGATACGCGGCGAGGATCTCTTGCCCTCTACCCCAAAGGCCATCCTACTCTGGAAAGCATTACAGGGGGAGAATGCCAACTTGCCGGTCTTTGCCCACCTCCCCATGCTGGTAAACGAAAAAAGGCAGAAACTCTCCAAACGCAGAGATCCAGTGGCTCTGGAATCGTATCGCCTCAAAGGGTACCTTCCAGAGGCATTCTGCAATTACCTCGCCCTGCTCGGTTGGAGCCATCCGTCGGGCAAAGAACTAATGGGGATAGATGAGATCATATCGGCGTTCTCACTGGAAGAGGTCAATCACTCCCCCGCATTTTTCGATGTCGTCAAGATGACCCATATCAATGGAGAGTACATCAGATCAATGACAGTAGCTGATTTTGTCGATGTCTCATCTAAATGGCTTGCTGAAATGGAGGTGCCATGGAGCCAGGATAATTTCGATATGGCCACCTATACACGTATAGCCGCCCTCATCCAAGAACGAGTCGCTACTCTATCCGAGATAATCCCCATGATTGATTTCTTCATCCTGGATGTACCCGACTATGACGATAATGCAGTCAATACCCTGATAGTAAATACCGAAGCAATGCATATCCTAGAAGAAGCGATAGAGGTGTTTTCAAAGTGTGAATGGGAGACTGAAGTATTACATGATCAGACCGCTGAAATCGGAGAAAGGTACAATATGAAGCTTTCAAAGGCACAGGCACCAATTCGTATTGCCGTCACAGGAAAACGAGTAGGCCCGCCGCTTTTTGAGTCTATGCATATACTCGGTAGAGATATAGTGTTGCAGCGTCTGCAAGCACTCTTATCTCGTGTAAAGACTGTTTAACGGTACCATCCCCGCACCCCTCCAATCCCCGCAGGGGGCTGGACCTCTCATCTCGTATCAAGACTGTTTAACGGTACTGCTGGCATAGAGATACCGCTCGCCTGCATCCAGAGACATACATCCGGAGGCACCTACACTGACATCCTCCCCATGGCTGAAGCCAGGGGCTTGCAGAGCGAGTTTAGCCAGAGCCACCTGCACTCGGGAGAGATATTTGAGAGTGAGAGCCTATAGCTAATGTAGTGTCTCGTAACTAGCGTGACGTTATCCGGCAAGTCAGGGGCGTCATCTGGCTGGCGGGAACCCATGGTTATTTGCGAGACACTACACTAATTGTGTGGAAAGCCACTAAATTTATTCAGACTACGCAACAGGTGATATGAGCAACTTGCGTCCCGGTGACCCTCGCTGTATCGTCCATGCCTCCCCGATAGAAGATAGACCGAATATACTATGAGACACCTCCAGTTTTCCCTCCAGGACATAGTTCATCAAAACACTCAGTGCCTCGTTGTGACGATCTAAAGGAACACCGAAATTGCTGTAGCCAAGTATCTTGGCCTGCTTAGATCTCAACAAAGCAGAGGGAACTGAAAGTTCGGAGCCAGCAGACTCACCCAGATTCACCAAGCGACCACCCTTGTTCAATGCCAATAGTGCAGCAAGAGCTGGAGTACCCCACAGCGGATCTATGACCACATCGACAGGACCACCGGCAGCCTCTACAATCTCTTTCGCCAGTAATTCAGCTGGTTTATTGTCAAGCAGTACATAGCTACACGCATCAGATGACTTCCTGGCCAGCTGTGTTACATGTTTCAGCACATCGGCATTACGCCCCAAAGCTACAACGCTACCGGCACCAAGAATAGCAGCCAACTGGGTAGCTACTGATCCTGCCACACCAGTTGCCCCAAGCACGGCCACCCGCTCCCCCTGCACAAAGCCAGCAGCATCTACCAAACTGAGATAGGCAGCTATTCCCGGAACACCAAGTGTTGCGGCATCCTCCTCTGGGAGTCCGTCAGGTATCTCCAGCAGGGAAGGCTCACTAGCTACTACATACTCTGCAAATGCACCAGGACGTGCAGAACCAAACCTTACACGACTGCCCTCTGGCCTATTACTCGAATTCACAACCGTACCGACTCCCTCACTTCCTGGGACATAGGGGAGATTAGGGGAACCACTGTAAAAATTACCGGCAGCAATTCTAAGATCGACCGGATTCAAGGAGGCAAAAGAGACTTTTATAAGTGATTCCCCATCTCCTGGCAGTGGAACATCTGCCTCAGCTACTTCAGGTATTCCACCATACTCCTCCAATAACGCTACCTTCATAATCATTCCTCCACTACATCAACTACTTTGACCACTACACTAACTACTGTAACTGATACAAGAACA
>JAMCPC010000053.1 GCA_023379725.1 Actinomycetota bacterium | reverse complement strand
CTCCCGTTGGATCTACCTGGCGGCATATCCAGATACCGGCCGACCAACGGTTCACGAAATTGAAGATTGAGATGTACGGGCACTGGACCGTAAGGACCATACAATGCTTCGCTGTACGCCCGTGCAGCCAACGACCTCCACAAGCCCCTCAGTTCCCATTCAGCCGGAGGTACGTCAAGGTAATACCTGGCTGAAGCAGCATATATCATGTTCTGATCGATGGTTTGAGGTGCTCCGATACGCCTTAGCTCTGAAGGTCTGTCTGCAGTACATACAATCAATGGCACTCCCTGATGATGAGCTTCGACCACACTGGGGTGCAACTCTGCTACGGCAGTTCCACTGGTTACGCATACCACCGCAGGCACCCCAGTAGCCAAAGCAATTCCCAGACCTGCAAACCCAGCCGAACGTTCATCGAGATGTACGCGAACTTCAATATCAGGATTTTCCTCAAGGGCCAGCGCCAGAGGAGTAGACCTGGATCCCGGACATACTACAGCATGCCTTATGCCCCCACGTACCCACTCATCTACCAATGTAAGGCAAAAGGTTGCCTGCACGTCCTCTGGCTTGGGAGTATCTATCATGATCACTAATCAAGTGTAGTGCCAATATACACTAGTGCAAATTACGGAATGAATGATTGCTGGTATATCATGAACGACATGACGTTATCCGCTACAAGGGGCACCACTCAGCCAGTAAAAATCCTTGGTTATCCCAGAGGGGCACTAATTCCACGAAGGAATCCAGTGCTAAAATAACTCACACATTGAAAATAATTTTGGTACATGGATTCACTCAAAATGCAGAGAGTATGTCTCCTTTTGCAAACGAGCTTGAGATTGCACTAAAAGCTGTCCCTATGTCCGCGCCTCTTAGCAATAGTCATGAAGAAGATCCTGTCGCAAGCCTGACCCCACAGTTAGAGCCACTACATATCACTGCCAGCACCAGCACACCATCTTTAGCACTATATCGCTTTTCGCCGTCTATCTACGGCATTGACCTACCTGGTCATGGTATGTCATCGTCCATAGAGACGGGCCCCTGGGAAACAGCTCGTCTGCTTGGTGAAGCCTTCGGCCGCGGAATCTATATCGGGTATTCAATGGGTGCTCGCATCTGCCTGCACCTGGCACTATCCTATCCCGAGTTGGTCGAAGCGCTTGTACTAATATCGGCAAGTGCTGGCATTGAGAACGACAATGTGAGACAGGCCAGGAAGTCTTCAGATGATGAGATGGCGAAGGCGCTCGACGAGGGAAGGCCGGATCTTGCCACCTTCTTGGAACGCTGGACAGAGCAACCCCTCTTCTCCACGCTTCCAGATCATGCCAAGATGACAGAGCAGCGAATGGCAAATACGCCATCAGGACTGGCATCAAGTCTCCGTCTATGTGGTGCAGGAGTATGTGACCCTCTTTGGAACCAGCTGGGTGCACTAAAAATGCCTGTGCACTGCTTTGCTGGGACACTGGATAGCAGGTACACATACTACGCACTACGGATGGCGCGCCTGATAGGTGCCAATGCCACAGTGTCTCTTATCCCATCTACAGGACATGCCTGCTACATGGAACGCCCCAAATTGGTATCGTCACTAATATCTAACCTAATTTGACACAATATGATTTAACGGTATCGCTCCATAATGTAGAGGAGCTTCCTCAAGTAGTATTACTCTAAAGAGTGTAGTTGTAAATACGATACGACCGTTCCACTTGCTAACTTCATTGGTCAGCAAAGCTCCAGCATATTGGCCGCCATTCCGAGCATAAGCCACCCACCCATCTACCAGCTCCATTGCTGACATCCTCCCATGATTAAGACCTGAGGCTTACGAGGCGCGTTTGGTCAGCAAAGTTCCAGAGAAATGTTGTAGAATGCTGACAATGAAGTACCAAGCAGGCAAAGTGGCAATATTAGGATGTGTGCTATCGCTTTTTGCAGTTGTACTTGCACCAACCACCGCTCAGGCAGAAGCGTTGCCCATTCAAAGCCAACTCGCCCCTATTGGTAGTACGGTAGCTTTGCCTCACGATGCAATATTCAGCGGAGCGGTTCCGTCACGCACCTTGTTGCACGTAGACGTGGTAATGCATCCGAAAGATCCGAGCGCTCTGGCAAGTTTCGTAAAAGAGGTATCTACACCTGGATCACCAGAATATCGCCACTTCCTTGCAAAGGGTCAATTTGGGTCGATATTCGGACCTACCAATACTCAGATTGCTCAAGTACGCAATACTCTTGCCTCGGAAGGTCTCACACTCGGCCACACCAGCCAGAATGGGCTGATCATCCCGGTAACTGCAACAGCTCAGAAGATGGTCCAAAGCTTCCATACCAGGCTTGTCCGCTACCGTTTGCACTCAGGAAGGATGGCAATGGCCAATACAAGTGCCCCAATGCTCCCTGCATCTATCTCACCCATTGTACAAAATGTCATCGGGCTGAATACGGTCTATAGGCCAAAGTCGGCCCTGGAGACAGTACCGGGCGCATCACCTCTAAAAACCAAAAAGGGCTCCCTTCTGTCAAAGCTATCTCTCCTCCATTTGGCTAAATCAAGTCAGCCGCTTCCCTATCCGGCCAATGACATATCAGCTGGTTCGAGTACTGCCTATAGCTCAGATACTGCCACCAAATCAGCTACACACCATCTTAATACGCCATATCAAGAGTCTTTGCTACAGGCATCTACCCCACCATCACCCTGTTCTAGTGCAACCAGTACCGCTTCATCTTATAGCGCATACACTGCAAACCAGATTGCCTCTGCCTATGGTCTTACAAGTGCATACAACAAAGGAGACATGGGAAATGGTGAGACTATAGCTCTCTACGAACTGGCACCATTCTCATC
>JAMCPC010000052.1:19725-25955 GCA_023379725.1 Actinomycetota bacterium | reverse complement strand
GTACGTAAGTCCTGCCATCCAATTGCCGGCGCTACTGGCTCTCCTGTATCTCTGTCCCATACGACCGTAGTGGATCTTTGGTTGGTGATTCCAACGGCTGCAACTGAGCCAATCTCTTCGGCGACAGCTGACCCGAGTTCTATGGCATCTCGTGCCAATGCCGCCGCGTCAAATTCGAGCATCCCCGGAGCTGGCGATAGCGAATGCAACCTCTTTTGTTGCAGGTTCTTGACCTTTCCTTCCGGCGTTACCAGGGCGGCGCGAACGCTGGTGGTTCCTACATCGATAACCAGTATGCTCATCCGGCCATGACCAGTGTGGTGTTTCGTAAATGGCGTGACGTCATCTGGCTATATTACTACCCATTGTTGTCCAATTGCATATCCTCTTATGATTCGCTGGGTATGTCAGGTATGTCAGGTGTCGAAGTGGATGATTCCAGCGGGGTGGGCGTTCTTTTTCCAAAGAGACCTGTAATAATTGCATCTGCAGCCAGGAAGATAACTGCAATCCAGGTGAGCGTACTTGCAGTTGCGAACTGTGGAGCCCAGGATGATCCTGGTAGGAAGTGCTCTATGGCCTGACGATATACCATATATACCCCTGTGGATATGATAGTAGTAAACGCAGTCATGGTAAGAAAGGTTCTTCCCCACGAAAACGCCATACATGCCAGTACTGCCACAAAGAGGGCCAGACCTATCCACGGTGTGCTGACACTTCCGGCAATGACTCCTGTGATAAGTGCCAGTATGAGTATCCGGCCAGTAGATAGCGATATACGATCCCAGGTGAATGGGGATGTCAGGGTAGGCTGCTCGTCATCGGCACCCCTGCTGTAGCTGTCTATGTGACGAGTAGGAAGGTAGGCAGCAACGCTCGTATCCGGGTCTGTTTTTGAATCTATAGCATGGTGGCGAGAGATCATAGAGATCATGTTGCCGATAGCTGGCACCCTGCTCAAGTGCATGTATGCAGTCGTCACCAGCCGGCTAGTCAACTTCTTCAGTCGCTTTCTCTCCAGGTAAGATGCCAGTACTATTAATACACAGAGGAGCATGCCTGCGCCAGACAACCCCAGTGCAATCCATACTGGAGTCTGGGGTGTCCAAGTCAAAACAACGTGCAACGTGCCCGATGAGGATGATGCCGGGTTCACCAGCCAGCCGTTGGCAAAGCCGTCTATCAACTCTGGCTTGGGGAGAGTAATGTTCTTGTTGTTGCTGTGCCCACCGTCCATGCTTGCCTGCCATCCCATACTGTAACTTTCGCCCAGCACCAGCCAGAAAGGTCGAGTAGCCCCGGTAATCTTGAGATTCATGGATACAGGTGTCTTGGACAGCACGGTGACTTTTGGAGTATTACCTGCCGGTTGTCCGGCTGGCGTGGGGGTGATAAAGGGAACGTTGCCTCCTGGTAGGGGCAACTCAGCTGATCCACCGGGCGCAGAATCGAGTACCAACCTATCTATGTTGAAACCCGTCACATGGCCGTTTGCAGACACGATGGTATTGTTGTCAGCATGTAATGTCACGCCACCGGCATCAGGGCCGCAACCCTCAATTTGTAGGCCCTGACCTGAAAGTGCAGTAGAGGACGATCCAGTGATTTCCAACCAGAGCGGTTTCCCATTGATTGATACCAGTCCCTTGCGACATACTTCTGGGATATTGCTCGGTGGTGGTGGGATGGTCACTCCCGGTATTCCGAGAGATGCTATGCCGAGTGGCATGGCGATAGGTGTAGATGAGTAGTAATCCTTTGTGTACACAAAATTTACTGCAGTGAAAGTAAAGCGCAGGTGCCGTCCGGAGATGCTGTGGAAATGAACAGTCACCGGAGTAGCTGTATCCCTTCCCTTGCGATTGGGGATCGATGGAAGCGTCACATTGACCTGCTGTCCGCTACCGTTGGTGATGCGCATTGCCGTAGGTACCGAATGGAAGCCATCAGCAACTATTTTCATATTCAGGTGGGAGATTGTTATTGGACTGGGGGTGTTTACCTGTATCCAATCTCCTACCTGGTATGCGGCACCAAAGCCCGGAGACCACATTACCGATGATTTGCCTCCCGGTGTAGCTGACAGCGCTGCAGACGCAGTATCTCGCAGGTCGCCAGGTAGTCGCCCGTTTGAGTATGCGACTACTCCTGAGCCATTGGATCCTGGTACGCCCACCAACTTGTTTATCAGATTGTCTGGTATGAGGGCACTGATCCTGGCAGTACCCGATATGCCAAACTTTCTATTACCAGGAAGCCATACTATACGTCTTAGCTGGTGCTCAGGATCGCTGTGAGGTGGATATGGAGATAATCTGTGGCGGTTCATGATCAGTATGAGTTGGTTGTGGATGGATGCGCTGCCTGTAGCACTAAGAAGGTCTTTTGGCATTGATAGGTAACGTGTGGTAGATAGATGCGGGATACGTATCTCTGAAAATCCCACTGGCGGTATTGCGGCTTTTGAGCCGAGTTGGCTTCTGTTTGTATTGTCTATTCTGATTCTTAACGCCTTGAACGTGTGTGCAGGAAAGGTTATGGTCTGTCCCTGCGGTGTCAGCGATGCTGCATTCATGTGGACCGTTATGCCTTTTTGCGGAGCAGTAGATCCGTCTGGAAAGTGCGGATTTGACGATTTGCTGAAGAATAGGGTTACTCGTGTAATGAACCGGTTGGATTGTCCCAGTGGTTGGACCAGGTTGATCTTGTCTATGGTAAGCGGATGGCGTAAATTCACCTCCCACCATTGGCCAGATCCTATACCGAATGCACCGACCAGCCAGCTTGTATTTAGATCACCGTCCAATGCCATTGCCGGTTGATACTCGGGGTTGTAGGCGACTGCATTACCGTAGGAAGATGCTGTCACTGAAGCGACATCACCGGTGAACTGTGCAACAGTCATAGAAGATGCTGGCTGTTTCCCAAATATCCTTAGAGGGGCATCGCTGGGATGACTGGCGGCATAGTGTTCGGATGCCGTCTCAGTGTAGCCGACATTCCCATGTAATATGTCCCAGGTGAATGCACGTTTTTTGTTAGAATCGGTGACCACCAACACGGCACCGTTTTTTATGGCTTTGTCTAGCTGGCTCTTATGGTGGTCCAGGGTGCCGGCATAGAGAATTGCAGGATTGCCGTTTAGTAGTCCTACACTTGCTGCATCTGCTATACCTGATGCGTCTCCGTCCACCAGAAGATTGCCGCCAGTCGATTCCGCTCTTACTATGGGTCGTGGATTCTTGACTGGCAGCACCTCTACAGGAGACGGCCACGGAAGATCTGCAGGTGATTTTAGTACCTGCTCGTCTATCCAGGGGATCGAGGATATGTTCGGTACCGGCTTACCAAATCCTATGGGTTTGCCGAGTCCTGGTATGCCTTTTGCAAAATGCTGCCATAGTATGCGTGGATGTGGTTGACCGTAGCGTTCATACTGTAGATTATTTTGGACAAGGATGTATCCTGTGGAAAAGAGTCTCGCCATTGGAGCGAGAGCTTTCCAGTTGTAAGCGCCTTCCTGTATCGGACTGTCTATCGCGTACATCATGTCTGCTGTGGGTAGTGATCCCATGATTAGTTGTTCTCTGAGTATGAATTGGCAGGTAGATATGCCGGGATAGATAGTGTCTATGGTGTCTCCGTACCTGTAGGCGGCAAAGTCCTCACCTGGCTCTACCAGTATACGCTTTCCCCTGCAGTGAGAGTTCAGCCAGGATGCCGTCTTGTACTCATAAGAAGGGAGGGGATGAGGTTGGGTATAATGGCTCGGGACAGTAGTACCATTCCATATAGCCGGGTTGGCAAGAGCTACAATGGTTGCACATATCAGCGCTGCCGCAATTCCAACAAAGTATCTGAAGCGAGAGAGTGCAGTGATCCCAAGGCCAAGAAGAACCGATGTACCCAGTATGACCATGGGAGTAGCCCTATCTGTGGAGCGTATGGCAAATCCTGCGGTGGTTCTGGTCATAAACAGTTTGAGTAGCTCTCCCACCAAAGACGGGTGCATGTAGGGGTAGGTGCCTACCGCAAAGATCATACCGAATGCGATCAAGAATGCAAAGTATGAACGGTATCGGAATGATATCCATATGGCCGAGACGAAAGCGAGTATGGGTACCGCAAAGCTGAACGCCAGGGTCGTCAGCTGCTGGGTCATCTCCGATGAGGTGATTACCCAAATTCCCAGCCTTCCGCTCCCGTAAAAATACCAATAGCCAAGCCCCCTCAGTATTTCCGAGGCGAGAGACGTAGATGCTACGGCTGGAACGGTCTCTGTATATTTGAGGACGTTTATTCCGTAGGCGCCCTCGACATACAGCCCGGCAGCCCACCACAGAGATAGCAGTGTTGTCAGCAATCCTATTTTCCAGGTTGCCGACCATGCTTCCCTCCAAGTGTGCTCCCGGGTTACAGTAGTTTGAAAAATTATCCACAGTATCGGCGCCAGCCCCAGGTACAGTACGGCCGTGGCATTGATACCACTTATTACTGCAACTACTATGGCAAAGAGTGCTGGGTAGCGCCAGCTTCTCTCCTGTCCGCGGCCGGATGAAAGAGTCTTTTCTGTATAGGCAATCATAAATGGCAGCCCGGCCCAAGCCAGAGTGATGACCGATTCCCTACCGACGTATTGCAGGAAGTACGGTGAGATCATGTATGCGAATGCAGCTACCGGCCTTCCGGGACCCTGTATTCCCAGTACTTTACACATGTACAGAACGCCAGCTCCTGCACCAAACAGTATGCTTCCTACCCAGAGACGCTCAGCAGCCCAGAGAGGTATACCGGCGAAGCGAGCTGCCAGGAAGAACGGCCCCATTGGGAATAAGTATCCTATTCGCTCATGTGTGACGGTACCCGCCGCCATGCCCGGATACCACATGTACACAGACTGGAGTAGGTATCTACCGGGATCTAAGTACAGGTAGCTCTTTGTGTCTGACACTACTACCCCAGGACGCGAAGTAAGTTGGGGGATGTACGCCAACAGCGCTATAACTAGATATTCAGCTAATCTGGATATCTTTGGTAGGGTGCTGGGTTTACTATGGCTGGCAGTTGCTATGGATGCAGGATGTTCTCTGTGTCTTGCGCTTTTCGCGTCGTCTCCAGTGACAGCTGTCGTCATGGATGCAGGATGCTCTTCATGCCGATATCATACGGATGCTTTGTTCTGCTTTTGTATGGTTTTTATGCTTCATGACATTGATTACTTTCAGCTATGTTCTCTCGACTAGATTATTGTAGATGTTAGTGCTTATACGCAAAGTTTTCTTGGAGCCATCCAGATGGCAGACTTGACCGGCGAGCGACCGTTGCCGGGGCGCACCCCGGACTCGTTGCTTGCGTTTCATGTAGCTGGATATCGAGAGGTAAGATTGAGACTTGGGCCGGGACGGCTACTGGATGTAGGTTGTGGTGAAGGGTTTGCCTCCGCGGGGTTTGTAGCACCGGGACGTGAGGTGCTTGGTGTCGACTACGAGTACCACGCACTCAGCTCTGCCAAAGAGCGATACAGCGAATCAGGACTTCAGGTGGCTGCTATGGACGCTACAAAGCTGGCGCTTCCGCGTGGTGGGTTTGATTGGGCATGCTCGTCCCATCTCATAGAGCACTTCCATGTTCCCGAGGATCATGTGTCGGAGGTGGCCAGAGTACTCAAGCCGTCTGGTACGGCATTTTTCATTACGCCCAATGAACCTGCTGATTTCGAGAATCCGTTCCATGTCCATCCTTTCAAGAAGGAGAGCTTTCAGGAGCTGCTGAATAGGCACTTTTCGAGCGTATGGATTGGCGGGTTGGACGGGTCCAGTGTAGTAAAGGAGGATTTTGCCCGGCGGCGTTCACGTGCGCGTAAGTTACTGGCACTGGACGTGTTTGACATCCGCCACAAGATACCCCAGTCATGGTATGTAGCTGCCTACGAGAAGATACTGCCACTGGCTTACAGGCTGGTTGCCAGGAGGGACGTTGGTGGATCGACAGGTATATCTGAGGATGATTTCTATATTACCAATGAAGTCGACGATACTACGCTTGCATTGTTCGCTGTCGTGAGCAAGCCTACCCATTACGAGTTTCACGGTATATGAGTGCCACCCTGTTGACCATGCGGATTCAGCTCGAACCAAGCCCGCAGCCCCATTACGAGTTTCACGGTATATGAGTGCCACCCTGGTTGTTGCGGGCTTGGGAGGGGGTATAGGCAGCGGCAAATCCAC